>CAJWIA010000001.1 GCA_913040765.1 uncultured Anaerolineales bacterium
TTACATCTGGTAGCATATTTTCCGCCTCTATAATTTGAACTCGTGTTTCTTGGCCGATGATTGACTGAAAATCGCGCACCATAGTGGGGTATGGGTGCGGCCCTAGTGCCGAACCGAGCAGATAATATGTGTCATCTACATTGGTTACCCAGTCGCGTATAGCTTCATTTATAGCGTCCTTTAAGGTCTGAGATCCTCCGTCTACAGCTATAACTTCTGCGCCGAGCAATCTCATGCGCGCTACGTTCGGGGCTTGACGATTCATATCTACAGTACCCATATATACTACACATTTCAGTCCTAGCAGTGCACATGCAGTTGCTGTGGCTACTCCATGCTGTCCCGCTCCGGTTTCAGCGATAATCCTAGATTTACCCATACGTTTTGCTAACAATGCCTGCCCAAGCGCATTATTGATTTTGTGAGCACCTGAGTGAGCTAGATCCTCACGCTTCAAATATATTTTTGCACCCCCACAGTATGAGCTAAGGCGTTCGGCAAAAGTTAGTGGTGTTGGACGACCGACATACGTAGTAAGTAAATGTTGTAACTTACTTTGGAAAGCCTTATCCTTTTGGGCACTCATGTAGGCTTTTTCTAGTTCGTCAAGAGCGGGCATAAGTACTTCTGGGACAAATTGCCCACCGTATTTACCAAACTTTTTAGGTAATGGAGTGTTTGTTTCCATATTGTATTCTTCTCATTATACAGGTTCAATCATACTAATTACTGTCTTTATTAACGGAAAGTGCATTGGATATGAAAGTGTGCATGAGCTGTGGATCCTTAACGCCTGGTTCTATTTCTACACCTGAAGCTACATCAACACCCCATGGTTGTACTTGTCTGATAGCTGGCATGATATTTTCAGGCGTTAATCCTCCTGCCAAGAAAATCTGTGTGTCTCGAGCGATTGATGCTGCTTGTTTCCAGTCGGCAATGTGTCCAGCTCCACCATACTTACCCTTAACATATGCATCTAATAGACATAAATCTGGAAGGATATCTGGCAATGTTGTCTTGCCAAGCCGATATGCCTTAAATGCATCTGGCCCAAGTCTATTAATGAGTTCAGGTGATTCGTCACCATGTAATTGTGCTAGCTGGAGACCAACATCTTTCATAGCTTGCCGTATTGTATGTTCCGATTCATTGACAAATATTCCTACTATAATTGGCGGATCTTTAAGTTCACTTAGCACATTTGTTATAGATAATGCTTTTTGTTTGCCTACATAACGTGGACTGGGAGGAAAAAAATTTAGTCCTATATGTGTGGCTCCAAGTGAAACCGCTAAAATTGCATCCTCTATTTTAGTAAGCCCACATATCTTTATTTTCATGGTTCTGTTGATGTTAGTCAACCTGTGTGAGTTCACGAACTTTGGAACCAACATCTGGTGCTGTGACAAGTCCTTCTCCTATAAGCATGGCGTCAATTTCTAATTCTGTCAGTTTACTGACATCAGCAAGGGTATGTATTCCACTCTCAGCTATTATGCATGTTTCAGGAGGTATGTGGGGACGTAGTTCCGTTGTCACATCAAGTGATGTTTCAAAAGTGTGTAGATTTCTGTTGTTGATTCCTATGATTTGTGTTCCAATGGATAATGCAGTTTCTAATTCTCTTAGGTTATGGACTTCTACCAGTGCATTTAGTCCTAGCTCTTCTGTAGCAGCAATTAGTTCGCGCAGAACTTCTGTTTCTAGCATTGCAACTATTAACAATGCTGCGCTAGCTCCAGCAATACGAGCTTGCAGAAGTTGGTAACGATCGAATATGAAATCCTTCCGCAGCAATGGCAAGCCTGTATCTAATGCCGATATTGATTGGAGGTGGTCTAGAGAGCCTCCAAAGAAATATTCATCAGTTAGTACGGAAATGGCGGATGCTCCGTTACTAGCGTAGGTTTTTGCGAGTGCTGTTGGGTTAAAATCATCGCAAAGTATACCTTTGCTGGGCGAGCGTTGTTTGATTTCGGCAATAAGTCTTGGAACCTGTTTTGATTTTTTGTTTATTGCAGCAATAAAATCAGGGGCTGGAGACATGGTTGCTGCTAATAGCTCTAGTTCTTGCAAAGGTATGAATTTGCGCTCTTGTTTTACCTCCTCTTCTTTACGAGCAAGAATATCTGTCAGAATAGTCACTTTTGTGATGCCAGTTCTTGGCTAACCTGTACTAGATCATTTAAAGTTCTTAGTGCGGCTCCACTACTGAGTGTAGTACGCGCTTCAACGAGTTTTGTCGCTATGTCCCCATCTTCTGTTGCCATTGCAGCAGCTGCATTTAGTAGTACTGTATCTGTTTGTGATCCTTCACTTGTTCCTTCTAGAATGTTGCGCAGCATTTCTAGGTTTTTGTCTATAGAGCCACCGGTCATAGATTCTGGTTGTTTGCTATCTATGCCCAAATCCTTTGCTTCTAACTCAAATGTATGTACGGTTCCATCTGTTCTCAGATGACTTATGCGATTTGGACCAATAGTAGTTAATTCATCTAGACCGTCATGACTATGGATTACCATCGCTGATTTACATCCTAGTTCCCCGAGAACGTACGCTATAGGTTCGGTCAACTCAGCATCATATACTCCAGTCAACTGGCGGGTAGCCCCCGCAGGATTGGTGAGAGGTCCCAGTATGTTGAATATAGTACGTTGTTTCAGTTCTCGACGGGGCACTATAGCATGCTTCATGGCTGGATGGTATATAGGGGCAAACATGAATCCTATACCAACCTTCTCAATGCATTTTGCTACTTGCTCGGGTCCTAGCTCAAGGGCTACACCAGCTGCTTCAAGCACATCAGCACTCCCACATTTGCTGCTAGCTGCTCGGTTACCGTGTTTTGCTACCTTACGTCCCGTAGCGGCTATTACAAATGCTGCTGCCGTAGAAATGTTGAAGCTGTTCGATCCATCGCCTCCGGTACCAACAATATCAAGAATGTCTTCATTATATTCAGGAAGAATAACTTTGAGAGAATGGTCGCGCATAGCTCGTGCGCTACCTGTGATTTCATCAACTGTTTCACCTTTCATGCGGAGAGCGATTAGATAGGCTCCAATTTCAGCCGGTGTTGCATCACCGGACATGATCTGATTCATAACAATTTCTGCTTCTGATTGCGAAAGGTCTTCGCGGTTGATCAGTTTTGGTAACGCGCTAACAATCATAGTTATCTCCTATTGATATCACCTTTTATAAGCTTAGCGAAAGGAAATTATGTAATAGTGCTTTCCCACCTTCAGTTAGTATACTTTCTGGATGGAATTGCACGCCGTAGATTGGATATTCGCGGTGTCTCATTCCCATTAGAACACCGTCGCTTGTTCGTGCTTGCTCCTCGAGACAATCAGGTAAGGGTTCGCTAACTATCAATGAATGGTATCTTGTGGCATTGAATGGATTAGGCAAATTTAGAAAAATGTCAGTACCACTATGGTGGACAACGGAGGTTTTACCATGCATTAGCGATGGTGCCCGCTCTATTTTTCCATCAAAAGCTACTCCAATTGCTTGGTGCCCCAAGCATACTCCTAGAGTTGGTATTTTCTTGCCCAACTCTATAATAGCTTCCACAGATACACCGCTATCGCTTGGGTCTCCAGGACCAGGTGAAATAAGTAAGTGTGTGGGCGACAATTGATGCAACTTCTTTACAGTGATGCTGTCGTTACGAAAAACTTGTAACTCTGCACCCATTTCACCTAGGTACTGAACTAAGTTATATGTGAAGCTATCGTAATTGTCGATGACAATTATCATGTGTGGTGTCCATCCTCTGCTTGTTCCACTGCAAGTGCAATGGCTTTTACTTTGTCTAAAGTTTCCTTATATTCATTGGATGGATCAGAGTCTGCAACTATACCAGCTCCAGCCTGTGCAGTCACCCATTGATCTTGCACATAGAGAGTGCGTAGTGCTATGCATGTGTCCATGGAACCATCAAAACCTATATAACCCACCACTCCAGCATATGGGCCACGAGGATTCTGTTCCAGAGTGGCTATGATCTGCATCGCCCTCACTTTTGGCGCTCCACTGACTGTGCCCGCTGGGAATGTAGCAGCCAGTAGATCAAATGCATCCATGTCTGCACGCAGATCGCCCTCTACTTGGCTCACGATATGCATTACATGGCTGTAACGTTCCACCTGCATCATGTCGGTTAATTCCACAGATCCATAATTGCACACTCGACCTAAGTCATTTCTAGCTAGGTCTATCAACATAACGTGTTCTGCTCGTTCTTTTTCGTCTTCTAATAACTCAGTTGCTAAAGCAATGTCTTTCTGCTCAGTGCTTCCCCGTGGCCGTGTTCCTGCTATTGGTCTTAGAATAGCGCGATCATTTTCCATGCGTACATGAACCTCGGGTGAGGCACCAATTAGCTGAAACGGTTTCGTGTTTAGATCACCAAAATCAAAAAAGAACATATATGGCGAAGGATTTATACGTCTTAACGTGCGATAAATGGAGAAAGGATGTGCCTTAGTTTTGTTGGTAAATTTCTGAGATAAAACTACCTGCAAGATATCACCAGCCATTATATGCTCTTTAGCTTTGAGGACCATATCCTGGAAACTTGTTTTTGTATGAGACTGCTGACTGCTCGATTCGGATTTAAATATATGTGGGGTGTCGGGCAAAGGCATGGTAAGTTTGTGTTCGATAGCGTTGAGACGTTCATTGGCCACCTCCTTTTCAGAGGTAGAGTTTTCCTCAGCATATGTAATCGCCAATAGTCGACCACGGGTATGGTCAAATGCCAACAACGTGTCACATAGCAAAAAAATGCCGTCGGGTAATTCGTGTAGAGGTAAATCAACATTTGGTTCGAAGTATCGAACTGCATCATAGCTTAAATATCCAACTAAACCACCTACTAAACGTGGCAAACCGGGAGGTGTTTCTTTACTGTATGGCACAAGTGCATTTCGTAATATAGAGAAAGGATCATCTGTATGGGTAGCCGTTAATTCTAGGTTTGGGCCCGAGTGAATAGCAGTAATCTGATCACGAATTACAAATGCAGTACTAGGTTGCAATCCGATGAAGGAATAACGGGCTACGTTTTCTCCACCAGTTACACTTTCTAACAAGAATGTCGGACCATTGCCAGACAACTTAAGATAAGTTGAAACTGGAGTTTCCAAATCAGCAATTATTTCGCGTGTTATCGGTTTTAGCATATTGACAACCAGGTTTTATAAGATATATAGTCAATCCCTGTAAATATGGTACGAATATAGTGTCTATTGAGAACAGACTCCCTGTTCATTTATTTCACTCAAATTAACATAAAAACCCCCACTATCAGACAACGGGGGTTCACTAGCCAGCCTCACTTATTTGCAGGTACGATCTTGTTAGAGAGTTGGAGACTCCAACTTAATGATACCCTCAGCCTAGATAACGGTGGCGATTCCGGCTAAAGCTACTAGGATGTTACGGTGTAATCATACCGGCGTGACGGAGAGGCCACGCACATCTGTTGACCCAGCGACTCAGAGACCCATTCAGCGCTTACATCTGGTCGGGTTTTTCAGCGATCACCCGCTCTCTGTACCATTTGTATAGCACTTACTATTTCTCTTCAGTGTCTTTTATTGTAAATTGTGGTTCTTTTTATACTTTAATACCTAGTAATTGTCAATACAAATTCTTTTGATGACTTTCAATTAAAGCTAATTTTCGAGACCGTTTCCAGCGTTTGATAGCAGCTTCGCGCTGCATAGCTGCTGATCTGGTAGGATGTTCTTCTGCAAAAACCATATCCACTGGTCTGTGCATACGAGTGTATCTTCCACCCCGCCCAGCGTTATGTTCTGATAAACGTCGCTCTAAGTTAGTGGTCCATCCTGTGTAAAGACTATCATCGCTGCAGCGTAGAATATACACATATACATTTTTAGGTATCTTTTGCATAATTAATTTAAAAGGAGGCCTAAAATTAGCTGGTATGGTGGCCCTAATAGTAACCCCAGCAAGTTAAAGTTGAAAATCGAACCTGCTACAATGAGAAGCATAAGAATTATGGGGCCTTGTCCTTGATAGCGTGCTATCACTGTGGCTATTTCATATGGTAACAATCCTACAGTTACTTGATATCCATCAAGAGGTGCAATCGGAAGAAGATTGAATAGCGTCAATAGTATGTTGAGGCTGACAAACAAGAACAAGAAATAATAAGAAATTTCAGTTTGCACGAGTCCTACGCGATAAAGCAAGGAGCCTATATAAGCTAATAGAAGATTTGACATCGGTCCAGCTGCGGCTACGACAGCCATCCCAGTGCGTGGATCACCTCTAAAATTTCGAGGATCAGTATAAACAGGTTTTCCCCATCCGAATCCTGCAATTAGAAACATGATTGAGCCGAATGCGTCCAAATGTTTGCGAGGATCAAGTGTGAGCCGACCCTGAGATCGAGGTGTAGGGTCTCCCAACCAATCTGCTGCTAGGGCATGCGCAAATTCGTGAACACTAATAGCTAGAATCAATATTATGATTCTTGACAAGTATAAAATAGGGTCGAAATTATCTAGAAACATTAGTTTTGCACTTCGTGACTGAATTATATCAGGCATTGCTTGTTATAATCGACTTATACCTGATCATGAAACCTAACATAGAATTAAAGCTTGACCAAAATGTGCATCTACGCAAACCGCACCCTTGCGGTGGTTACAAGTGGCAGATTGTTAGATTAGGGGCAGATATTGGATTGCGATGTCTCACTTGTCAGCGTAGAGTGTTGATGTCGCGTCGTGCATTGGCCAAACAAATCAAAAGTATAGAGAAATGACTTTGAGTATCATGCTATGAAGGTGATTATTCTTATGTCGGATACAGGTGGTGGTCACCGTTCCGTAGCTGCTGCGGTCAAATCGGCACTTGTAACTGAGAAACCAGAAATAAGTGTGGAATTGGTTGATGGCTTGTTGGACTACGCACCTTATCCTCTTAATCGTCTGCCAGATTGGTATGCTACTATAATTGCACGCTTTGTTGGCTTATGGCGGTATGGTTATTTACTTACTGATGGCCCAGTGCGAGCGCAGATGTTAAATCTTCTAGCCCGACCGTTTTTGCGTTCGTCAGTGCATAGATTTGTAGAACAGCATCAGTGTGACTTGTTGGTTAGCACACATCCGATGTTAGTAAGCTCAATATTGGATGGTCTTGGTGTGAATCGGCCACCATTTGTCACTGTAGTCACAGATTTAGTAACAGCGCATGCTTGGTGGTTTGATATTCGAGCAGATTTGACTCTTGTTCCGACTGAAGAAGCGAGAAATAAGGCGCTGAAATGTGGAATTGCATCTGATCAAGTGCAAGTAGCAGGACTTCCAGTATCTGGGTCGTTTAGTAAGAAATTGAACAGGAAATTAGCGCATGAAAAATTAGGTTGGGACTCCAGTGCTTTTACAGTACTTTTGATGGCAGGTGCAGAGGGTATGGAGCCATTGTGGGATATTGCTAACGCTTTTCGGAGTAGCAATATGGCTTTACAGCTTGCAATTGTATGTGGCAGAAATGAACGCATATTATCAGAATTCCAAGCCTTGGATTGGCCAGCTGACACTTACCTATATGGTTTTGTGGACAATATGTCTGTACTCATTAGAGGTGCAGATGTGGTTATCACTAAGGCCGGCCCTTCTACTGTCATGGAGGTTATCAATTGCGGGAGGCCGCTCTTGTTGTGCGGTGCTATTCCTGGTCAGGAAGATGGTAATGTAAGGTTTGTTCTGGAGAACAATCTGGGCTGGTGGACTCCGTTCCCAGAAGATGTGCTTTCTAGACTGAGAGTACTGCAGAGGATGGATACAAGAAGAAAAGATAGTGTATCCATGGCGATAGACAGTTTGTTTGCGTCAAGATCTGCGAGTACTGTAGCATCGGAAATAATTGGGCTTTTACCAAAAGCGGTATAATCGTCATGGGGTTAAATTAGATTATGCAAGATGGATTGCGTCCGGTAAATGTGCGGCATGACTTGCCTGAAATTGCTGAATTGATCGAGTTATGTTTTGGAGATGTATTAGATGAAAGTGGCCGTGCTGCTATACGTGAAATGCGCACGATGAGCAGAGCTGGTCCTTTTCTTTGGTTGATGTCTTTGTTTCCGATAGGTAATCCTTCATGGCAATATGGATTTGTCTACGTAAGCTCAGGTCTTGTAGTTGGTAATATTGGTGCACAACCAATTAGTAGTAAAATGGATATTTGGCTGATTGCCAATGTGGCTGTGCATCCGGGTTATCGCAGGAAAGGCATTGCCAAACAATTAGTTCAAACAGCACTTCAGTCTGTTGCTAGCAGGGGTGCTACACGGGTAATACTGCAGGTAGATATTGACAATAATGATGCTGCTAGTTTATACACACAAATTGGATTTAAGACCCTGGCTATTCGCACAATTTGGCGTCGCAAAGGTCAATACTTAACAGACCACACTCCTTTTCAGTCTCCAATGAAAATACGGCCGGCTTTGCGAGATGATTGGCCTTTGGAATATTCTCTTCTAAACAAGTATAGTCCTGAAGGTCTTACATGGACTGCACCCTTACAGATAGAGCATTTGAGACCTTCAATATTTAGGGATATTGGCCATTTTATGACTGGCAATCAAGAAGAACGTTGGCTTATCTTACGATTTGGAGAAGTAATAGGATGGATTTACATACTTTCTGGATCGAGTAGTGCAGATCAGATTCGGTGGGTAGTATCTCCGCAATGGCGTTTTGATTTAGAACATGAATTGCTAAGGTATGCACTTAATAGGTTGGGTGATGGTAGTAGTAACGTTTGGATTGAACATCCTGATGGTGACGCTAACAGATTTCTACATCAACACTTCTTTGAATCGACACGAACTTTAAGATGGATGCAAATTGATTTACCAGTATGAAATCTCAAAAGCTCTGTGATTATTTGAGTTTCAAATTGATATTCATATGTAATTCAAATAAAATTGATTGAAAATGTATTGGACAGTATATGATTTTAGACATATATGGTGAATAACTAAAGTGGAATATCAAGATTACTATAAGACACTGGGTGTTTCCCGCTCTGCAAGCAATAAGGATATCAAGAAAGCTTATAGGCAATTAGCGCGCAAATATCATCCGGACCTTCAACCTGATGATAAATCTGCGGAACAGAAACTAAAGACTATTAATGAAGCTTATGATGTTCTAGGTAATCCTGAAAAGCGAGCTAAATATGATCGTCTTGGTGCCAGTTGGTATCATCATCAAGCTCGAGGGGGACGGTCTGGGGGATTTGATTGGTCAAATTGGGCGTCTCAGGGACAGCCCGGACATGGCTCATTTAATTATGGCGATATGTTCGGCCAAGGAATGCCTCAAGGTGGTTTCTCTGATTTTTTCAACACCATATTTGGAGCATCCGGGTCACAGGCTAATGCTCCAGGGATGGGTATGCATACCCCTAAAGATATGGTTCGTGAAGTAACAATAACGTTGGCAGAAGCATCTACAGGTGCTGTTCGCAGGTTGTCGAAAGGTAACCGATCAATTGATGTTAAGATACCCCCAGGTGCCAAAACTGGAACTCGTGTGCGTATATCAGGTCAAGGTCCTCATAGGCAAGATGGTTATAAAGGCGACCTATACCTAAGAGTGCGCGTACGGCCTGACAAACGGTTTAAGAGAAAGAATGATGATTTGTATTTGAGGCTTCCGGTTGATTTGTTTGTTGCAGTAATGGGTGGAGAAGTTGTTGTGCCGACTTTAGATGGAAATTTGTCGCTGTCAGTTCCCGCAGGCAGTCAAGGTGGTCAAACCATTCGTTTGAAAGGGAAAGGTATGCCTAATCTAAGAAATCCCCGTAAATTCGGTGATTTGTATGTACGTTTACAGCTTCAAATACCAACTCAATTATCCGATAAGGAAAGGTCTCTTTGGGAGGAGCTTAACCGGCTTCAAAGAAGCTAAACTAATGTCATTGTCAAGATACATTAATTTATTGGCATATGACCATCAGGATGCTAGTGTAATACACTATGTTGTTAGTGCTATGATACAATATTATAATGTTAGCTGTTAGCCTTTGGGCCGTGGTGCAATGGTAGCACAGCGGTCTTTGGAACCGTAGATCCTGGTTCGAATCCAGGCGGCCCAGCCTAAACTTTATTCCAAACTCACTAATTGTGAACGACGATTCCCCAAGTAGTTATAGAGATTATCCAGAATTTATTGTTTCTAGTAGGCTGTTATGCTGCGGCATTTCATGTTCGATATACTATCAAATATGTCTATAAAAACTGCATCTGTGATATTAGCTGCGGGTAAAGGCGCACGTATGCGCTCTAATATTCCCAAAGTGCTGCACACTTTGGGAGGTCGACCGTTGATGGAATATGCCCTAGACTTAGGCTTCGATATTTGTAACAAGCCCCCAATCGTAGTGGTGGGATTTGAGTCCGAGAAGGTGCAAGAATGTATTGGGAATCGTGCAAAAATAGTATTGCAAGAGCCGCAGTTGGGTACTGGTCATGCTTTGCATCAGACAGCAGGTGTACTTCGTGGACAGGCGGATATGATTGTGGTATGGGCTGCTGATATGCCTCTACTTAGTAAAGAGACTTTGCAATCTGTAGTGAATTGCCAGATTGAAAATGAAGGTCCGATTTCTATTGTTACGGCAATATCTAATAATGATCGTGGATTTGGCAAGGTAATTCGATCGGAACTTGGTGAAGTACAAGCGATAGTGGAAAAATCAGATGCGACTGCTGAACAGCTCTCTATAAATGAACTTAATGTGGGCGTTTATTGCTTTAGGTCATTGTGGTTGTGGGATGAATTGTCTGCTCTAAAGCCTTCTGCTAATGGGGAATATTATCTGACTGATTTGATTAAATCGGCATCTTCACAGGATGAGAAGATTGGAGTTGTTACAACCAATGCTGTAGATGAAATAATAGGTATTAACACACGCGTACATTTAGCAGAAGCCGAGACTGCTCTAAGGACCCGCATTAACAATCGCTGGATGGAACGTGGCGTCACATTAATTGATCCTGCTAATACTTATATAGATTCGAATGTGGAAATTGGGTTAGACACTATTGTGTTGCCCAACACACATTTACAAGGTAATACTGTTGTTGGATCGGAATGTACGATAGGCCCTAATAGTACAATTCGCCATTCTGTTATTAATGATCGTTGCAAAATCGAATCTTCGGTAGTTGAGCATGCTACGCTAGGCAATGACGTTGACGTGGGACCATTTGGGCATTTAAGGGCTGGGGCGCATCTTGACAATGGTGTACATGTAGGTAATTTTGGAGAGGTCAAGAATTCATATCTTGGTCCAGATGTGAAAATGGGTCACTTTTCATATGTTGGTGATGCTACTATAGGTGCACGTACTAATATAGGAGCGGGAGCTATCACATGTAATTATGGCATGGACAAAAACAAACATCGAACTGAAATTGGAGAGGATGTGTTCATTGGAAGCGACACCATGTTAGTAGCACCATTACATATAGGCTCTAGAGTAAGAACTGGTGCTGGATCAGTTGTTACCAAGGATTTACCAGATGACAGTTTAGCAGTAGGTGTACCAGCACGTATTATTTCAAGAGCGGTTGATGATGATATTCAATTAAAAGATGAATAACTTCATTTTCATACTAATAATATTTTTGGTAAACGCGTTTCTGTCAGTCATAAGGACTGTATTTCTTAATGTTTCAGCCAATGATTTTGAAGACGCTTCTGAGAGTGGGGAAACTGGAGCTAGAATTGCTCGAATGGTACTGGATGATTCCATTCGGCTGAACGTTACTTTGCGATTGTTACATGGCCTCTCTAATGCATTGTTCACTGGATATTTGTTGTGGGTGTTGCTTCCTATTCTTATAACGGTAGGTCATATAGAGATTTTAGTGCTGGCATTCATATCTTCGCTGACTTTGTTAGTCCTGACTGAGATGGTTCCGCAGTCCTTGGTGGTGAACATACCTGCAGTATGGGCAATTCGGTTAGCTCCAGCAATGTTGGGTCTGACTTGGATATGTAGCCCAATCACTAGTTTGCTTCAATTCGTTGCCAATCGTTTAGGAGCACCTTTAAGTGAACGTGCACGATTGCTAGTAACTCCAGATGAGATCAAGAATTTGGTTGATGCTGGTCAGGAAGGTGGCTCGATTGAGCAGGATGAGCGGCAAATGATACACTCTGTTTTCCAATTTAGCGACACGCTTGTTCGAGAGGTTATGATACCGCGTATTGATGTTCTAGCTCTTGATGTTGCAACTACATTGTCGGAAGCTCATATGGCAGTTGTAGAAAATGGATACAGTCGTATACCTATTTATGATCATACAGTTGATAACATAATTGGCTTGCTTTATGCTAAAGATTTATTAGCTGCTCAGAACAATGATGAAGAGAGTCCGATATTAAGAGATATGCTCCGTAAGCCATTTTTTGTTCCAGAAACCAAAAAAATTGATGCTCTTTTACCTGAGTTGCAGGGTCAACGAATGCATATGGCAATTGTAGTGGATGAATATGGCGGAATGGCTGGAGTAGTCACTCTCGAAGATCTCGTTGAGGAACTCATAGGCGAGGTGCAGGATGAATATGATTTGGAGGAAGATATTCCATTTAAGCAGACTGGCGAACACGAGTATTTGGTGCAAGGTCGCATCGATATTGATGATCTGAATCGTAAGTTGCAAACTGATATAGATGGTGGGGATTCGGATACGCTTGCAGGATATATATTTGAGCGACTTGGTAGAGTGCCAGTGTTAGGAGAAAGTATAGAAGTTAATGGGTTTATGCTAGAAGTACATCAGGTGGTTGAGCGTCAGATTAGATGGGTTCGTGTACTACATCGGACCTGATTGCCCAAAATTCCTATAGAAATGAGTATTTGTTGGGTTTGGAACATTAATCTAAGTTGTTTGAGCAGCGCGGCCGAGTAACCTGTTCTCGATTTTCTTATTTAACCAAATTATCCCCAGAGTTGTTGCCAGTTATTACAGTAGCGGTTGGGATCAGTATCTTGGCATTCATATTGCAATATTTCAGAATGGTATAATCGCAAAATGGCGCGAACACGGACAATACGTACTGAAACGATTGTCCTTAGGCATCAGGTTTTTGGTGAAGCAGATAGGCTGCTCACTTTGTTAACACCTAATCACGGTAAAGTAAGAGCAATTGCTAAAGGTGTCAGGAGACCATCAAGTCGTAAAACTGGTCATCTTGATCTTTACATGCGTTCGGATGTACTACTTGCCAGTGGTCGCAATCTGTATGTTGTTACTCAGGCTCAGACGATTGACGCATATAGGCAATTGCGAGAAAATTTAGTGAGAAGCAGCTATGCTAGCTGCTCAATAGAATTGCTTGATAGTTTTACACCAGATGGCGAGCCAAACATAGATTTATATTATCTGTTGGAGCAAATGTTGTCGAGCATAAGTGTTAGCGATAATCTATCAATCATCATGCGGCACTATGAATTACACTTGTTGGAAATGGTCGGATTTCGTCCGGAATTGGAGTTTTGCGTGGGTGATAATAAACCGATACAACCAGAAAATCAATTTTTTGATGCTTTGGCGGGAGGTGTTCTATGTCCTCAGTGTGGGAGTGGCAAATCTAATGTTATGCCGGTTAGCATGGACACACTTAGATTGATGCGTTTTTTGCAAAGGAACAATTACTCCTCTATCAACAATTTAAGCGTAAGATCAAAAGTAGCGGCCGAAATAGAGAAGATACAATTACACTACATTTCTATACAGTTGGAAAGACAATTAAAGTCTGTGGATTTTCTTGATCGTGTTCGTAGACTCGATATTAACAGCTTCGATAAAATTATCAGTCCTACCCAAGCTGTTAATAGATTTGAGCAGTAGCACATGTAGGTGCACTAATGAGAACCATGTTTAGTTTTCAAGAAGCAATAATGTTGCTAGAGAAATTCTGGTCTGATCGCGACTGTTTAATATGGCATCCACATAATAGCCAGGTAGGTGCTGGAACAATGAATCCTGCTACTGCACTTCGAGTACTTGGGCCGGAACCTTGGAATGTGGCATATGTTGAACCCTCCATTCGTCCTGATGACGGTCGATATGGAGTAAATCCGAATCGGCTGCAGCAACATTATCAGTACCAAGTTATTCTGCAGCCAGCACCAGAAGATCCTCAAGAAATATACTTGGAATCTTTGGCGGCTATAGGTATTGACATGCGCCATCATGATATTAGATTTGTAGAAGACAATTGGGAACAACCGGCAATTGGAGCATGGGGTCTAGGCTGGGAAGTATGGCTTGACGGGCAGGAAATCACCCAATTTACATATTTTCAGCAGGTAGGAGGTATACCACTAGAATCTATTGCAGTGGAGATCACATATGGTATTGAGCGCATTCTTATTGCTACTCAGAATGTAACAAGCTTCCGCGACATTCAGTGGGTTGACAACATAACTTATGGAGATGTCAACTTACAATCCGAACAGGAACATAGTCGCTACTACTTTGAAGTTGCAGATGTAGATAGACTCCGTAAACTTTATGAGTTATACAAATCAGAAGCCGAATCCGCATTGGATGATGGATTAGTCTTGCCAGCATATGATTATGCTTTAAAGTGTTCACACACTTTTAATGTATTAGATACTCGAGGTTCTATAGGCGCCACTGAAAGAGCAGTGTTTTTTAGGGAAATGCGTGGGCTAGTAAGAAAAATTGCACAAAGTTATCTAGAGCAACGTCAGACCTTAGGATTCCCGCTCCTGATAGAAAATATTGCTACAACATCAGAGACTCCTCATGCAGATTTGCCTGACGATCCTGAAAGTTCAGTTGAATATTTGCTTGAGATTGGTGTTGAGGAATTGCCAGTAGCCGATTTAGACGATGCAATCAAACAGTTGAAAGAGTTTGTTCCCGAATCATTAATTCGATCTCGTTTGTCATATTCTAGTGTTAGTGTGAATGGCACACCCAGAAGATTAGTTGTTATCATAAAAGATCTGTCTAAAGACAACACAGATAATGCAAAGATAGTACGTGGTCCAGCTGCAAAACATGCATATGGCACTGATGGCAAACCCACAAAAGCGGCCAAAGGTTTTGCTCGTAGTCAGGGTGTTGCAATTGATGAATTAGAGATTCGCAGTATCGATGATGGAGAGTATGTTGTAGCAGTGCTGTTGGAAGAAAAGACGGATATACCAGAAGTGATGGTGAAGGTAGTTCCAGAAATAATAGGAAAGCTAAATTTTCAAAAGACAATGCGGTGGATGTCAGGAGATAATTCGACAGCATTTTCTCGTCCAATACGGTGGATAGTGTCATTGCTAGGTAGCAAGGTGCTACCGTTTTCTTATGCTGGGGTCATGGCCGGACGCGAATCACGTGGATTAAGATCGCTATCCACCACCCCTATTGGCATTCCTGAGGCGGATGCATATTCATCCATTATGTTGGACCACAGAATTATTGTAGATGAGTCAGAGCGTTGTAATATTATAGTTTCTACCGGCTTGGAACTAGCTTTAACCGTTGGGGGTAAGATGCTGGATGATTTAGGTTTGTTGTCGGAAGTTGCAAATCTTGTTGAAAGCCCCAAGGTTTTCCTTGGCGAATTCGATCGACAGTACTTGGATATTCCACAAGAAGTCTTAATGGCTGTGATGAAGAAGCATCAACGGTATTTTCCTGTCTTAGATGATGGAAATTTGATGCCATATTTCGTGGGAGTTCACAATGCAGATGTTGAGGATTCCGATTTGGTCATACAAGGCAATGAAAAGGTAATAAGCGCACGATTTGCGGATGCAAGTTATTTTATTGAAGCGGACAGCAAGCATAATCTTCAGGAGTTCCGGCAAGATCTTGCAAGACTAGTATTTCAGGAGCAACTTGGTTCCATGTTGGACAAATCTGAACGGATAGAGAAAATCGCTGTAGAATTAGCAAAATATTTTGGCATAGAAACCGAGCAGGTTGCGACAGTTACAAGGGCAGCTCATTTGGCAAAAGCTGATTTGGCTACCCGGATGGTAGTAGAAATGACAGCATTACAGGGGGTTATCGGTCGTGAATATGCAGTCCGATCTGGAGAATCCAATCAGGTTGCTAAGGCTATTGAACAACATTATTGGCCACTGAAGATAGATGGTGATTTGCCAGAAAGCATACCTGCAGTGATTGTTGGTCTAGCCGACAGGCTTGACTCATTGATAGGATTGTTGTCAGTTGGTCTTAAGCCCACCTCCGCTACAGATCCTTTTGGTCAGCGTAAAATGGCGTTAGGATGTGTACAATTGCTCTTGGGAAAGGATCTTGATCTTGATCTTCGTGTTGCATTAGAAATAGCTGTGCAGGCACAACCAGTAAAGGTAGAAGGCGTTGTTAAGCAAGCAACAAGTTTTATCTTGAAGCGTTTGCAAGGTTTGCTGCGCGATCGTGGTTATCGACATGATGTACTACAAGCTGTACTGTCAGCCCAAGGCTCTAATCCACATAGAGTACTGCAATCGGTAGATGATTTGACCACGTGGGTCACTAGAGACGATTGGTCTACAATCCTTGATTCTTTTGCAAGATGTGTGCGAATACTACCGGAGGATGAAGAATTAATATTGGTTGATAATAGATTGTTTTCTTGCGAATCTGAGACAGAGCTCTGGGAAGCATTGTCCAATATTAGGCCTAGTGACACTGTGGACGATTTCCTCAATAGTTTTGCTGGTCTTATCCCTGCTGTCACATCTTTTTTTGATGAAGTTCTAGTGATGACTGATGATTTGAATGTTCGTTCAAATCGATTTGCATTACTTCGGTCTGTTGCTCAGATGGCAGACGGAGTAGTGGATATGTCTAAATTGGATGGGTTCTAGAGCACTGATATCAAAGCACATATTGTGTGAGCAGCACGATTGTGTTTATGTTGTTTGTGCAACCCTAGTGATATTAATATGAAAGCTACTGAAGAGATTAAGTCTCGTCTTGATATTACAGAGATCATAGGCGAAACTGTTAAACTCCGTCGAACTGGTAATGCCTATACTGGGTTTTGTCCATTTCATGAAAACAAGAATACGCCAGCTTTTGTAGTTTGGCCGGACAGTGGAAGTTGGAAATGTTTTGGTGCTTGTAATGATGGGGGCGATGTCTTTAGTTTTCTGATGAAAAAAGAGGGGTGGGAATTTTTGGAAGCTTTGCAGTATCTTAGTCGTCGTACTGGAGTAGAACTGGAGCATCAAACTCCGCAACAGGAAAATGAACGACAAGAGCGTCTGCGAATGCACAACTTACTTACTACAGTAAGCGAATACTACCACAAATTGTTGATTGATAATGAAGCTGCAGATGGAGCTCGTAATCTACTATTACAACGTGGTTTGTCAGAGGAAACATGGGGCGTATTCGGCCTTGGATATGCTCTTTCTAGTTGGGACGGATTGCGTAAGTTTTGTTTAGGGCAAGGTTATTCTGATGATGATCTTGTAGCTGTAGGGTTGTTAGTGAAAAAAGATACTGGTAGGGTATATGATAGATTTCGTGACCGTATTATCATGCCAATTTGTCTACAGCAAGGGCAAGTGGTAGGTTTTGGTGCTCGTGTAGTTGACTCAGATGATCAACCCAAGTTCATGAATTCTCCACAAACTGCATTTTTTGACAAAGGATCTCTTCTGTACGGTCTTGATAAATCTTATATGCGTATTCGCGAAGAGGGCGTTGCTGTACTGGTTGAAGGTTACATGGATGTAATTGCCGCACATCAGGCCGGTTTTACAAATGTGGTATCTGCAATGGGTACCGCATTGACGGAAAAACAGCTGCGTTTGTTAAAAAGATATGCTTCACGTGTTGTGTTAGCATTGGACCCTGATGTTGCTGGTGATCGTGCAACTCTTCGTAGTCTGACTGTCGCTAGGCAAAATCTGGAACGAGAGTCAGCGCCTATTTTTGACCCACGAGGTTTGCTGCGTGATGAAGGTCATCTAGAGCTCGACATTCGTGTAGCAACTATGCCAAATAAAATGGATCCAGATGAACTTATAGCATCTAATCCAGAATCTTGGCGATCTCTAATATCCAAAGCACCATCAATCGTTGATTATGTTATGGAAGTTTTTACCACAGGCCGTGATTTGCAGGATTCTAAAGTCAAAGCTGAAATAATTGATGATATTGTCCCCATAATTTCTGACGTAAGTCATCCGGCAGAAAGAGCTGATTATATGCAAAAACTTGCTCGAACCCTTCGTGTTGATGAGCGTATGATACATATGGGTAAAATGAGTGGATTCGGTAGTCGAGATAATAAAAACCGAGCTACTTCGGATAGCGATAAGCCACAAAAGAATTCAGAAGTGATTGATGAACTTGAGAATTATATTGTGGTGGCTTTCTTACGCAAACCTGAGGTAGTTGCAAGGGTTGACCGCGCATTGCGAGAAGCGGGTTCAGAAGTACTGTCTTCCCGCGATTTTGGTATTACCGAATATCAAAGGCTTTTCGAAATAATTAAGGCCAGTATAAATCAGGCTGGGATCACTCCAACAGAATACATAGAAAACAATATGGATGCTGGTCTACATGAGAGTTGGCAAGAACTGTGCTATGCTGGAAATGAGTTAGTGTTGGAAGATGAACGTCGTATTCAGGATGTTATTAGTTCTGCAATAAGATTGCGTAGCCGTAATTTACGTCATTGGCTTACTGAGTTGCAGCATCTTGAAACTGGTATGCGAGATCAAGGTGATTTAGAGCAAGCACAAAATTATCAGGACCTTACATTGCAATATACTCGTGCCCTTAGAGGATTACAAAGTTTATTGCGTGATTATTCAAATCCGTTAAGTGCATTAGGCACCAACCAGTAACGTGAATTTTACGCTTACTTTAACCTAACATAGTCTAAAAAAAACAGTTGTTGACGCCTTTTATTACGTGTGATAAACTCATTTTAACATTGTGACAAAAGCCACAATTAGATCACAAATAGTCTGATTAAGTCAGGGAGTAACCAATGCCACTACAAGAATTGTTGAGGGATTACTTGCCCATCGCCATATTACTTGGAGTGTCAACGGGGCTAGCTATTGCTATGGTCGTGCTTGGCCAGATACTTGGGCCTCGCAGGGATACTCCTGAAAAACTAATGCCATATGAGTCGGGCATGACACCAATAGGGACAGCAGTGAGACGTATGCCGGTA
The DNA here is from genome assembly GCA_913040765.1 of uncultured Anaerolineales bacterium. GTDB lineage: Bacteria > Chloroflexota > Anaerolineae > Anaerolineales > UBA11657 > UBA11657. Next base: position 19,254 of record CAJWIA010000001.1, read on the forward strand.
CGATATTATCTTATAGCTGTTCTGTTTGTTTTATTTGATATAGAAGTGATCTTCTTGTTGCCGTATGCTGTTGTTCTAAGGAAACTAGGACTATTTGGACTTATTGAGATGCTGGTGTTTGTGATGATTTTGTTGGTAGGTTATGTATATGTGTGGAAAAAAGGTGCTTTAGAATGGGAGTGACGCGTAGCTAAGTTTAGAGGAATATGTAAGAGAGGCTAATTGTTATGGGTGCTGAAAATAAGTTGGGTAATCTTGGAATAGTTACTACAACGCTGGAAGCGGTAGTTAATTGGGGTCGAACTGGTGCTATGTGGCCTATGCTTTTTGGTTTAGCATGCTGTGCAATGGAGATGATCGCTACTCAAGCTGCGAATTACGATGTCAGTCGGTTTGGAATGGAATTGATGCGTGCTTCTCCTCGACAGAGTGATTTGATGATTGTAGCTGGTCGTGTCAGTCGCAAGATGGCTCCAGTGCTTCGTCGTCTATATGATCAAATGCCGGACCCAAAATGGGTTATTGCTATGGGTGATTGTGCATCGTGTAGCGGTGTATTCAACAATTACGCTCTTGTGCAAGGTGTAGACGAAATTGTTCCAGTAGATGTATATGTGGCTGGATGTCCGCCGCGACCGGAGGCATTGATTGACGGGATAATGAAATTGCATGACAAGGTACGTGAGGAAAGTATAACTCACTGGGCATAATATATTGAATAATCATATAGAAGCTACTATAGATCAAGTGCGGGCATTGCATCCAGAAGCTATAGAAAGTGTGATGAACTTTCGTGAAGAGCCGACTCTTATTGTGGATGCTACTCATTTGTTAGATATATGTAATTTGCTGCGCTTTGATTCCGGGCTGGATTATTCGTTGCTTGTAGATATTGCGTTTGTAGATCATTATCCAAATGAACCTCGTTTTTCATTGTCGTACATACTGCATTCGTTAGAAAAAAATGCACGTATACGCTTGCGGGTTCAACTTTCTGGGAAGTCTCCTGAAGTGTCAAGTGTCACTGCGTGTTGGAAGTCTGCCGAATGGCCAGAGAGAGAGGCATTTGACATGATGGGCATTAATTTTGTAGGTCATCCTGACTTACGCCGCATTCTTATGCCGGCAGATTGGGATGGTCATCCTTTACGTAAAGATTATCCACTTGGTTACGAGGAAGTGCAATTTTCATTCAACTGGGAAGAGATTGACAGCAAGAAAGATTATGCCAAGGAATGATATGAGTCAGGTTCGAAAATTAGAAACGACTTTGGATGAACTTAAAACACTGTTTAGTGATAAGGCTCAAACAGGCGAGACGATGGTGCTCAATCTTGGACCGCAGCATCCTAGCACTCATGGTGTGTTACGTCTAATTTTAGAGTTGGATGGTGAAGAGGTAGTACGCTGTGTGCCTGACGTGGGATTTCTGCACACTGGCATAGAGAAGAATATGGAGGCAAAAACATATCTCAAAGCTCTTGTTATGACAGACCGTATGGATTATCTAAACAATTTAGGTAATAACCTTACATATTGTTTAGCAATTGAGAAGCTTTGTAATATTGAAGTACCTAAACGAGCCCAAGTAATCAGAGTAATTTGTGCAGAGTTACAACGTATTGCATCTCATTTGGTCTGGTTGGGTACTTCGGCGATGGATCTTAATGCCAGTAGTGTTCTTATATACTGCTTCCGTGATCGAGAAAACTTATTAGATATTTTTGAGATGATTGGCGGCCAGCGTATGATGACCTCATATATTCGTCCTGGTGGGGTGTGGAGGGATGTTCCGGATGAATTTGTTCCTGCTGTAAATCGTTTTCTCGACTATTTGCCGGAAAAACTGGCAGACTATGAGCGAATGTTGACGCGCAATCCTTTGTTCATGCGACGCACAATTGATATCGGTATTATTGATCCGTCTGATGCTGTGGAACGTGGTATGACAGGTTCTTCATTGCGTGGTTCTGGTATTAACTACGATGTTCGTAGAGCTATGCCATATAGTGGGTACGACGAATATGATTTTGATGTTCCTCTAGAAGATGGTTGTGATGTATATGCTCGTTATCGAGTGCGTATGCGTGAATTTCACGAGTCTATGGGGATTATAAAGCAAGCTTTAGATAAATTAGAGCCTGGCCCAGTTATTACGGATGATCGTAAATATAGTCCACCCCCGCGTTCAGAGCTAGGTAATAGCATGGAGGCTGTGATTCACCATTTTAAATATTGGACGGAAGGTTTCTCGGCCCCAAAAGGTGAGGTGTATGTAGCGACTGAGTCACCGAGAGGAGAACTAGGTTGTTGTCTAGTTGGTGATGGTAGTCCGAAGCCTGGTAGAGTTCACTTTCGTACTCCATCATTTCATAATCTACAATCTTTATCGTTTATGTCTGAAGGATATCTAGTTGCTGACCTTGTGGCAATGATTGGTTCGATAGATATCGTGCTAGGAGATGTAGACCGGTGAGTTCTAATACAGCAAATCAGACACTTCGCACTAGATATTCTGCTGAAGTAAAAGATATACTGCAGCGTTATCCAGATGATCAAAAGCGGTCAGCAGTGATGCCACTTCTTTTTCTTTCGCAGAAGGAAGGTTTGCAGGCAACTGTGTCTGTAATGAGTGAAATTGCCCAAATCTTAGATATTTCAATTACTCAAGTGGCTTCCATTGTTGGATTTTATACACTTTACTATGCACACTCTGGAGGGAAAAACAGAATACAGATTTGCACTGATCTTCCATGCGCTTTGCGGGGTGCAGATGATTTTGCTGACAAAGTGTGTGAAAAATTGGGTGTGAAGTTAGGTGAAACAACTGAGGATGGTGAGTTTACTGTTGAGTCGGTCATGTGTTTGGCGGCTTGTGACAAAGCACCAATGTTCCAAGTGCAAAATGGCGATGGTATCACTTACCACGAGCGTCAGACGATTTCCGATGTACAGGCAGTAATTGAACAATTAGGAAATGTTGAGATCGATAAAAGTCCAGAAGGTGCTGAATGACTGAGTATCTATTGTTACGTCATCGCAATCGTGGAGAAGAAAACATAGCAGATTTAGATACCTATCTAAGTTTGGGTGGATTTGAAGCGTATGAGAAAGTAGTAACTACGATGACTCCACAGGAAGTTATCGACATTGTAAAAGCTTCTGGTCTACGTGGTAGGGGTGGAGCAGGTTTTCCTACTGGACTAAAGTGGTCTTTTCTCTCAGACCGATTCCCGCGGTATGTTGTTGCTAATTCAGATGAGTCAGAACCTGGCACATTTAAGGATAGAGAGATAATGGAGCATAATCCGTTCCAGTTTTTAGAAGGACTAATGATTTGTGCTTATGCTGCTCAAGCGGAAGTAGCATATAACTACTGTAGGGGGGAGTTTTGGGAACTTACTCAGGTTCTAGAATCTAAAGTTCGGCAGTTAAATGATAGAGGCTTATTAGGTAGACGGGTTTTTGATACTGATTATTCATTGCAGATAAACCATCATCTTGGAGCTGGAGCTTACATTTGTGGAGAGGAATCTGCTTTGCTGGAGTCAATTGAAGGTAAATTAGGACAACCCCGTCTTAAACCACCGTTTCCAGCTGATCGTGGTTTGTATCAATTACCTACTGTGGTTAATAATACTGAGACATTGACAAATGTTCCTCTTATAATTTCTCGTGGGCCTGAATGGTATAAATCGATTGGCACTGAAAAAAGCTGTGGACCAAAGATAATGTGCCTTTCGGGACATGCTAAACACCCAGGCAATTATGAAACTCCATTGGGGATTACCTTTCGAGAACTGATTTTTGACTTAGCCGGTGGTATACGAGATGACAAAGCTCTAAAAGCTATTATGCCATCTGGAGCATCTGCTCCATTTTTACCTGCAAGCGATGAAGTACTTGATACTCCATTGACGTATGAAGATATACCCAAGATTGGTTCCCAACTCGGTTCTGCTTCTATCATTTTGCTTGATGAAACTGTAGATATAAGTTGGGCGGCACTGAAGACTATGAAATTTTTTGAGCATGAATCGTGTGGTAAATGCACGCCTTGTCGCGAAGGTACTTATTGGATGTATCATTTGCTAGGCCGCATTAATAGTGACAAAGCTGAGCAAGCTGACGTAGATTTATTAGGGGAAGTAGCACAGCAGGTTGTTGGAAAGTGTCTTTGTCCTTTAGGTGATTTTGCCACCAGTGCTGTTTTCTCTGGTATCGAATTGTTTCAAAATGATTTTAATTCACATATACCTGACGCAGTTAATGGCGCAGATAATCCCAACAAAAATAAGTGACGCTCATGACTGAATCTATCCTCGTAAATATTGATGATAAAGAAGTTGCTGTACCTAAAGGCACATTAGTT
>CAJWIA010000002.1 GCA_913040765.1 uncultured Anaerolineales bacterium
TACTGCTGAATTTAATATTCGTCAGGATCCTGAAGCAGCTGATGTGGTGTTCAATTCGGATGTACCTACTTTGCTGTACGTATGGGATGTTTTTACTAGAGTGCGTTTTGACAAGCAAGAAGTTGATGAAATGATTGCTAGTGACAACAATTGTAAGTCTATTGCGGGTAAATTACTGTTGTCTTATTTGACTACTAAGAAAGAAGATACTGCGGGTATCGGAGATGCTGGTGCGGTAGCATGTTTGTTGATTCCAGAAGCGATAACTACAGCTGTTATGCCAATATCTGTGGAACTTATCGGGGAACACACACGAGGACAGACTGTATTTGACCAACGAAAACGGAAACTAAGTAGGCTGCAACCTAAAATACAAAAATCCATAAGTGGAACGACAGAAGTAGTTATGGATTTAGATGTGGAAAGTTTCCGGAATGTTTTTGTAGATAATATTGTGAAATAGATTATATAGTTATGATCCCCAGAAATATTTTTCTAGATGTTGATACTGGAGTAGATGACGCTCTGGCATTGCTATTGGCTGCAAGGTCTCCAAACTTGAATATTAAAGGTGTTACATGTGTGTCTGGAAATGTTCCGGTTGATCTTGTAGTCAGAAACACTCTGGATGTTTTAGAGGCTGCTGGTGCATCTCATGTGCCTGTCGCTAGAGGTATGGATGTGCCTTTACTGGAGACTATGGTAAATGCTGCAGAAATTCATGGCAAGAATGGCTTGGGTGGAATTGAGCTTGCCAAGAGCGCATCTGAGCCATTGAATGTACATGCTGTAGAGTTCTTAAGAAGAGAACTAACAGATGTGTCAGATTCGATGACAATTGTTGCCCTTGGTCCACTTACAAACATCGCCACATTAATTCGCGCATATCCTGAGGTGGTGTCGAAGATAGATGAAATTGTCGTTATGGGTGGCGCAATAGGACCCGGTAATGTCACTCCTACGGCAGAGTTTAATATCCGTCAGGATCCTGAAGCAGCTGATATAGTATTTGGTTCTGGCATACCTATATTACTGTATATTTGGGATGTGTTTATAAAGGTAGCATTTGTCCGTTCTGAGATAGAATCGTTCTCTAATAGCAGCAACAACAGTGTTGCTCTGGCAGGAAATTTACTCATGTCAATGTTAGATAGATTTGGCAGACCGGAAACTAGTATTGGTGATGCAGGAGCAGTTGCGTGTATATTAAACGCTAACGCAATAACTGCGAAGCAATTACCTGTTGCGGTGGAATTGTCTGGCAAATATACTCGTGGTCAAACTGTTGTTGACCAACGTCCCCCGGATTTGGCGGATCTTGAAGAAGGTGATTTGCAAGTTGTGATGCCAAATACTATACGGGTCGTAGTTGATGTGGACGTGAATGGTCTTCGAGATACGTTTGTCGAACATCTTGGAAAATAGACTAAGTATAAAAGGAATATTGTGTCTGAAATACTTGACATGCCTAAACTCATAAGAGAAGCCTCTGAGAAAGAGGGTGACGTGTGGATGCCTATTGCGGACTCGTGGCGCGAGATTTGCACAACGTCCTCGGTTATGGATAGAGAGTTTGAAAATCAGCAAAGTGTACTTGAAAATATTGCGTTAGATTTGCAGAAAAGAGGCGTTAAACATATCCTAATATTAGGGTCGGGCGATTCATGGTTTGCCGGCATGGCCGTCTGTTATGCGTTTGAACATTATGCTGGCATTACTGCCATACCTTTACAGGCGTATGAATATGCCATGTATGGTAGTTTGATAGCGGATGAGAGTAGCGCAGTAGTTGTCATAAGTTCAAGCGGTAGACCTACTACTACCTGGGATGCACTGGATCGCGCATTGCAGACCGAGTCATATGTTGTGGGGATTAGCGACACGGATTATGAAGGAAATCCGTTTCTGGAAAAACCACATGCAAGTATCAATCCGAGTGCTAAAAAATTGGGAATGCCAGCACAGACTACGACAGTCACAATTGGTTTACTGATCAATTTAGCTCTTATTATGGGTAGGGAATCCTCTTTCTTGGCTAAGGATACATATGATGATTTAATTGCACAGTTGAGAAATACTCCCAATCAAATACTTGGGTTGTTGTCGTCTGTAGATGAGGTTTTGGCAGATGCAGCTAAGCATGGTGCGCTGCATAGGATACATACCATTATAGGCAGTGGACCCAACTATGGTGTTGCTCATGCTGCTTCTGCTCTTTTAGCAGAAGGTCCTCAATTCACTGGGCACCCAATGCCGGCAGAGGAATATCATCATGCTTTACGTGGTCGTACCATACAAAAAGGTGATCCGGTTTTGCTTGTTGCTCCATCAGGACAAGGATACCCACGCGTGGTAGAAGCTAGCAGTGACTTAAAGGAACTAGGTGCCTACGTCATGGCTGTTGTTGATGAAGGAGAACAATCAATAACCGCAATAGCAGATAACAGTGTCCATGTACCGTCTGTTGATGAACCAATGTCACCATTAGTTACTCTTCCTCCCGTGCAAATGTACAGTTTGTATCTGGCATCTGAAAGAATAGCTGCTGGTTATCAACGCCCATTAGTCAATTGAGTGAAAGCTACCTCGCTCTGGGAGGTATTATTATCGATGACCTTGTGTATGAAGATGGAACTACATCGATGGGCGTGCTTGGTGGAGGTGGGTTGTACGCAGCACTAGGGTCTCGAATTTGGTCAGAGGACGTTTGTATGGTGGCTAGAGTTGGGCGTGATTTTAATGTTACATCTATATCTGAAAAAGGATTACGTACAGAATATATTGAGTTGACTTCTTTACCTACACCACGTGCATGGCAGTTGCTTGACAGCAATGATGAGCGGACGCAAATCCCCCGGGTGTCAGCTGAGGATTGGTACTCACAGTTAGTAGTTGAGCAACATGATATACCAGATATCAGTAACCTCACCGGATTGCATATCTTGGGGAGAGGTTCAGAAGCTGAGTATGACATAATGAGTCTATACTCTAAGAAAGGAACGACAATAAGTTATGAGCCTGTTGTCGATCACAATACTGACACTAAGCGCATTGCGGCTATCATACGGTGTTTGCGAATGGTGAACATATTCTCACCAGACCTACTGGCATGCGAAGTATTAGCCGATGTGCAAGATCCTACTGCTTCAGGAAGATGGTTTGCTGAAAGAGGACCTCAAGTTGTGGTATTACGCATGGGCAAACAAGGTGCTATATTATATGAGTCTGGTCAGAATGAAATGTGGAAGATACCCTCTTGTGCAGTCGATATAATCAATACTGTCGGCGCTGGCAATGCATTTTGTGGCGGTTTCTTAGCAGGATGGTGTCCGGATCATGACTTATGTGATGCAGGTGCTAGCGCTGCTATTAGTGCTTCAATTACAATGGAGAATTTGGGTCCTCCAACAGTTACAACAGATTTGTCTAGGCGAGCTTTGGAATTACACAGACAGTTTATACCAAGGATTTCTAAGCAATGACTAAATTAGCAAGCGGGTCTGTATCATCAGTAGATGTGGTTTCAGTAGGCGGACTATGTATTGACATAGTGCTTAGGGTAGACCGATTTCCAGGTCATGACGAAAAAGTTGCGAGTGAATTGATTGGAAATCTTCCAGGGGGCCCGCAACCTAATTTTGCCTGTGCTGCTAGTAAACTAGGGCTTTCTGTCAGATCGTTATCACATATCGGTACGGATGAATACGGAGAGATTGTGAAGGCTGATATGGAGAAATATGACGTTGATACGCAGTGTGTTGAGACTGTACCAGGAGCAACTATTGCTACTATTATTTTGTTAGACTCAACTGGAGAAAAGGCAATTATAGTGATGCCTAGTGAAAAAACAGGCTATCAGCCTGCGCTGGTAGAGGTTGCGCTTAGCAATGTGAACTACATGTATATTTGGCCAGAACCTAGAGAATCCTTCATCGAATTGTCAACAATAGCACAATCAAAAAGCATTCAGGTAATGATCGATGTTGAAGATACTGCATGTGAGGGATCTGATTTTCTCGAACAAGTACTTCCACATACTGCTATAGCAAGTTTTAATTTTGATGGTTATAGAGCTGCAACAGGATTCGACAGTGTTGATTTTGGAGAAATGAAGAGTTTATTAGAGTATGGTCCTCATACTATAGTTGTTACTCATGGGCGTGACGGTGCCTATGCAGTCACTGCCGATGACGCTGTTAGTCACAATGGATATAATGTTCCAGTGGTAGACAGTACTGGTGCAGGAGATACTTTTAACGCAGCTTTCTTGACTAGCACTATTGCAGACTGTTCTCTAGAAAAAAGAATCGAGTTTGCATGTGCAGCTGGTGCGATATCAGTGACAGGACTTGGTCCTAAAGGGCACTTACCATCATTTGATGAAACATTTGAATTTATGTCTATGAACGAAGAAAATACAAAATAACAATTAATATGAAAAGGAGTTAAATAATGTCAGAGAACACTATGATTGCACAAGTGGAACGTTTGCCAGAAATAATTAGAGAGCAAACACCTATCATTGATCAGCGTATCAGAAGATTGTTGGATCATGAGCTATGTTTATCGGTCAAGCACATAGTCACCACGGGATGTGGCGATTCTCATATGGCTGCTGTAGCAACCGAACTGGCTTTTGAGCAGTTGGCTGGTATATCAACTGAGCCTTTGAACGCTATGACAGCCGCTCGGTACAATTTAGCTGCCAACAAAAGTGCTTTTCCGGGAAACCCCTTACTTATGTGTATTTCTGCTTCTGGTGGTGTAGCTAGAACTCGTGAAGCTCTTGGGGTGGGAAAAGAAGCTGGAGCTACTACACTAGCTTTGACTGCTAATACAGAATCACCTCTTGCGTCTATTTCAGATCTGGTTCTAGACTGCTCAGTACCTGAATATGATCATGCACCGGGAGTGATATCTTATCGCGTATCGATGATAGCGTTATTCTTGATAGCCATTCGGCTTGCGGAGGTTCGGGAAAAGATGACTCAAGACCAGGCTGGTGCTTTACGTCAACAGCTTGCTTCGATAGGAGATGCGGTTGAAGCTACCATCGAGGGTTGTCGGGACAAAGTTTTGGAAGTAGTAAAAGCTACTAAAGACCAGAAGAATTTTGTTTTTGTAGGTGATGGTCCTAACTACTCAACTGCCTTGTTTGGGGCTGCAAAATTGTTAGAGGCAGCTGGAAGTCACGCTATGGGACAAGATACAGAAGAATGGGCTCATCTTCAGTATTTTGCTAATGCTGATACAGATACTCCGACTTTTGTTATTTCTCCTGCTGGTAGAGGCCATAATAGGGTAGCTGAAATTCTGGAGCCTATGAATAGGATAGGACGTTATTCTGTTGGTATAGTACCTGAAGGGGATGATGTGGTTGGACCCAATGTTGATATGGTGCTTCCAGTAGTAGGTAATGTGCCTGAGATTTTCTCACCAATGATTTATCCAGTAGCGACAGAGTTGTTTGCTGCATATTTTGCGGATGAAATTGGCGAAAAGTTTTTCCGAGGTTTTGAAGGTGTATACGATGATGATGATGCAAACACAATTAAAACAAGTACTATACTGTCCCGAAATGATATGTCGGGGTCAGCATAATCTAAGGTTTGATCAGCAGATTGTCAAAGATATATTCTGGTTATCTGTATATGGTAGATGTGACAATGGTGCTGCACTGGAATTATGAAACACAATTAGGGAGTAACTAAATGATTGGTGAAGCTCTTAAATCATACACGCAATTGTATACGCACATGGAGTCCTTAATAACACCGGAAGCTTCTTTCACAGCATTTCAGAGATTAGCAGACACATATGCCCCTACTCTAAGTGCTAGATATACTCGAGGTGAGGTAGTTAGAAGTATATTGGAAGAAAGTAAGTCTGAAGGTGCTCTAGGCGATAATGTTGACCTAGATTTGAATTACAGGAAGACTGGCAATGTTTGTATTACATTGGGTGAACAGAGCAGAAAACCGATCTGGGCATTTGCGCATTTGGACAACATCAGTTATTTAACTGGTCCTATCGAAAATGGTGTTTATCCTCTGACTGCATTTCATGAACCAAGAATTACTCCTGGTGAACGCGATGGTCTTGCTCTACTTTATGATGAAAAATCTCAGACATTAGTTTCTGCTGCAAAAGGTATTATTGTTACTGGAGAAGACAGCAACAATAGTGTGTTTAAGACTGATGCAACTGATTTGCCTCCTGCGACTAGAGTAGTGTTTCAAACTGCAGCGGAGTGGGATAAGGGCACAGGTATGTTGTATGGTTCAGTAGATGATGCGTTTGGTTGTGCAGCTCTTGTGATGTCAGCAATTGTACTTTCAGCATTTGATGTTGATGCTTTGATAGTTTTGACAGATGAGGAAGAAGGAGTGGTTGGTGTGGGTAATACTGCCTTTGCACGCGGAAGTCAGCGTTTGATATCGCGTACTGACCCTAACCAATTACCCGCAATTATGTCAGTGACTGATCTGCATGAGAGAAAACCAACAATTGATGATAATGGTGATGTTGTAGCGGTTCCCGGATGTGGTGACGGCGCATTGTTTGCAGGATTTGCGAGTGGTGCTCGAGGAGGGGTGACTCCTCCGCATGTCTTGTCAGCGATGCGCGAAGTGTCTGGATTGCTAAATGAGAAGGGAATTTCGATGCGGGAAAACGAATCATATGTTAGCCGAAGTGACTGCGTGTCTGCAATGATCGCTACTCAGAATGTTGTTCTTATGGGATTTCCCGGTGCTTATTCGCATTTTTTAAAAACACCAAGGGCACATATTGACGATTTGGTAGCATTGTCAAAGTCACTTACTGTGCTTATAGCAGCTGCTCAATCATCGGATTGGAGAAAGCATTATTTGATTGACTAGTATTAATAATAGGGAGGTTAGATGATAACGATTAATATAGATACGCAACAACGCCAAGATTTAGTCAATTTGACTGAAGATATTCGAGCGTCTGTTGCCTCTTCCGGTACCGACGAGGGTGTATGTGTTGTTTATTGTCCCCATACAACCGGTGGTGTTACTTTAAATTCACAAATGGATCCACCAACTTTGACTGATCTTATAGAAGAAATTGACCGGATCGTACCTACACGAGTGGATTTCAAACATATCTTTGATACTCCATCTGACGCTGCTGGTCACATTAAGGCTAGTATTATAGGTAATAGCGTTAGTATTCCTATAAGCTCAGGCAAACTCGCGCTCGGTTCTTCGCAGGGTATATTGTTCTGGGAGTTTGATGGTCCTCGCAATAGGAAGGTTCATTTACAAATAATTGGAAGTTAACTAATAGATAGTTATCATATCCACGAAAAGTTTACTGATTTAATAAAATTATGATTCGATTTTGGTTTAAGCTATTTTATGCTGTGGAGTTTGTGGGTGTTGGTATATTCATGCCCTATATAGCTATGTATTTTATGAGGAAGGATCTTACTAGTGCTCAAGTAGGAACCCTGCTAGCACTCACTCCGTTTGCGGGTTTTATAGTACAACCTGTGTGGGGTATGATCAGTGACAAATTAAATGTGACACGGCTTTTAGTTACTATTGGTTGCTGGTCCACATCTGTACTTGTACTTGCTTTTACAGTTACTGATAGATTCGAACATTTGGTTTGGGTTGTTGTGTTAATGTCCATGCTGCGTGCTCCGATTCATCCAAATGTAGCAGCTTTGGCGTTAGATCATTTGGAGCAGCGCGGCAAGCAAGATGAATATGGCAAATTTCGTTTGTGGGGCTCAATAGGATTTATCGTTGCTACAATTTTTGCTGGCGGATTATTGTTTGAAGATAATCTTACATTAACAATTTACATCTATGCTGGAACTATGTTTGTAATAGGTGGAATTTCTTTTAAATTACCTGATCGTCACATATCTACTGAAGTTCAGTGGAAAGATGGCTTACGCTTGATTGCAGATAACCGTGAATTACGACTATTTTTGTTGGGGATAATTTGTATCGGACTTACATTGGGTATTACCAATCAATATTTAGTGGTTTATTTGAATGAGTTGAATGCTTCAGCCTGGATGATAGGCGCAACTGTAGCTTTTTCGGCTTTACCTGAAATACCGATAATGAGTTACGCAGAGACATTTATACGTAAGTGGGGTTTGCGAATAACAATGGTTGTTGGTGTTATTGCATTGCCCATACGCTGGTTGTGTAATATGCTAATAACTGACCCTAACATAGCCTTACCGATACAAGCATTACATGGAGTAGCAATTGGTTCGCTGCTTTGTGTTGGAGTCATATATATAGATAGCATTTTGCCCAAGACTTGGCGAGCTTCAGGCCAGGCGCTTTACGTATCTAGTTTGCATGGTCTAGGTCCTTCTATAGGACTTTTCTTAGCTGGGTTACTAATGAGCTCTGGAAGCACCAGAATCTTATGGTCATTATGTCTGGGTGTAGGCATAATTGGATGTTATATTGTAAATAGTGCTATGAGCGTTAGAAATGAACCAATACCTGAGGTTAGATAATTGACTATGGGACCAGAATATGTAACCTTCTCTAACATCATCATTGATGATATCGTCCTTTATGATGGTTCAACACATATGAGCGTACTTGGTGGTTCTGGTACTCATGCATTGATTGGTATGCGTGTCTGGTCCGAATGTTTGGGCTTTGTGGCTTCAGTAGGTAAAGATATTTCTCAATCTGTATATAAAGATAGTCTTACTGCACTAGGTGGTGTAGATTTGAGGGCTATTGTGAAAAGAGACAAATATCAAACTGCTAGAGCTTGGCAGTTGTTCGAGCAGGATGGGACGCGAACTGAGATTATGCGTACGGACACAAATGAATTTCTTGAGAACACACCTACTTATGAGGAAATGCCTGTTGATTATCGTCATGCAAAGGGCTTCCATCTCATTTGGGGACGGGATCTAAATGAATTGAGTGGCCTGATTTCTAAATTGCGTAAAACTAATCCTTCAACCTGTTTGCTATGGGAGCCATCACCTGATCATATGAGATGTGAAGTCAATGAGTATAAAGAGATACTCAATCGGATTAGTGTTTTTTCTCCCGACATTGATCAAGCGCAAGAACTAACAGGTTTAGACGACGCATCTGAAATGGCATCAGTATTTATAGGCTGGGGAGCAGAAATTGTTGCTATTCGTATGGGTGCACGAGGTTCATATTTGGCTACTAGTGATGGTGGTGCTTGGCAGATTCCCGCTGTTGCAAAAAAGATAGTTGATGTCACCGGAGCAGGTAATGCCTATTGTGGAGGCATGTTGGTTGGCGTTGCTGATAGTATTGATTTGCCTGAGGCGGCACTACGCGCTTCAGTTAGTGCTAGCTTTGCTTTGGAGCAGTTTGGCGTCCCAAAATTTACCGATAATCTAGAGGATGAAGCTATGTCAAGATTGATATGGGCTAGGAAGAATGTTGTACAATGTCAAGATTGATTATAGATCAAATCCTAGTATAATTTACACTTATGATTAGTACTCGCAATCTTACTAAAACATATCCTGAAGTTGAGGCGGTAAAGTCGGTTACTTTGAATGTCCGAGAGGGCGAGGTATATGGTTTCTTAGGACCGAATGGTGCTGGCAAAAGTACTACTATGGCTATGCTACTAGGTTTAGTAAAACCAACGTCAGGCGAATTGTCGCTTTTTGGTACCTCGCTTGAAAATAATTATTTTGCTATAAAAAATGCAACAGGTGTAGTTGGTGAGAATCCATACTTCTTTGATGAGATGACTGCCTGGGAGTTTCTTTCATTCCATGCAGATATTTTCATGATTGAGTCTAAAGAAAATAGAATCAATGAACTCATGGAGAATGTTGGACTTAGACAATATGCAAATATACGACCAAGCGAATATTCGCGAGGTATGCGTCAAAAGCTTAGTTTTGTAAGAGCACTTTTACACAAACCTGATTTGCTAATGTTAGATGAGCCTGTGTCTGGGCTAGATCCACATGGTATACGACAGATACGCGGGTTAATTGAGGAACAGAAGAAGTCAGGCACTACTATTTTTATTTCTTCACACATTTTGTCAGAAATTGAACGAACTGCTGATCGTATTGCTATTATGCATAAAGGTAAGTTGTTAGTGGAGGATAATTTAGATGGACTTCGCTATTCTGTCGATCAATCTGTAAGAGTGAATGTTGAAGTAGCTAATGTGCCAGAGACTCTTTCTGGAGTACTTTCAGATATTCCACATATTGTTGATCATAATATAGATGGTCAGCACATTGAAATTCGGCTAGACGCAACCTCAGATTATCGTGCAGAGTTGTCTTCTGCAATTACTGCGTCTGGAGCTACAATAATTGGTATGGAGACTAGAAAGGCAAGCCTAGAGGAAACCTTTATGACTTTCACAGATGACAATGTGATAGGGTTGTCAAAGGGTGAAGTGCAATGAGCGATACTAGTAAGTTGTATAAGCAAATACAGACAGCTCTAACAATACACAGGCGCGATTTTCGGATCACTATTTTTGGGCCTGTTCTTTACATAGTCACTACTATATCCATAGCAATAGGTATAGTGATTATAAGAAATTACCTTAACTACATAGAGTCCAATGGTCTGTACCCGATGCCAGATTTGTTTTCTTTTCCTTTTAGATGGGTCATCATACTTACTAGTGTGTACTTGGCATTTTCGGTAGTGGTGGCTATTGCTCGTGAAAGAGAGAGTGGAGCAATGGAGTTGTTATTCTATGGGCCTGTCGACAATGTGTCCTACGTTCTTGGTAAATACTCAGCACAGCTTACTGTATATTGTTCGCTTATTATCTTATACCTAATATGTTTTTTTATACTATCTAATATAGCTGGAGTACAAATTCCAGGAAGTTTTTATATGATGATGCTTCTATCGCTAGTTACAGGCGCTTATCTAATATCGGTGGGAGTATTTGTATCAACAATGTCAAGGAATGTACGGTCTGCTACGCTTGTGTTTTTAACTTTGATTGCAAGCACTTTACTCATTCAGGCGTCGCAAGCCTGGTTGTCAAATATAGCTCCGGAGTCAGATTACTACAATCCAGTGCTCTTGTTACAGCAGCTGCTCGGTTGGATTCAGGTTGTGTTAACTTGGCTGTCTCCATTTTCATATCTCAATTATGGTGTGAGTGAAATGTTACGCGGTAATATGAGCGCATTTCTGAGAGTGGTTGGGTTATCATTTGTGTTTTGTATTACATTTGTTTTTAGCAGTATTATAGGCTTGAAGATTCGTGGGGTACGTCAGTGAGAAAGTTCATTGCTGCCATATTATTATCATGGCTTGGCTTGATGAGTATGGACATAGATGTTCGTATAGTTGCTGCTGATAATCATGATGATGATAAAAGGGATTTGCCCGGTTTGGTTGACAAGACAGAAAAGAGGGCGGAGTTTGTTTACGGTGTTAATGCTTATAATGGTACCCTATATCAAGGAGTCTTTCATCCTCCAAGTGTTGACACAATATATTTACTTGCGGATGAAATTAACATAATTTCCCCGCGTAAAACCCTAATTTATTATTGGGCTGTTACAAACGAATACAAGGCTGATTTTGACAGTATGAATGAAGATATACCGGGAACTTTGGAGATCAGACTGAAAGGCGAACTTGTATTAACGGTTGAGCCTACGGATTATGTCATTCAGTATCCTGAGGGTATTACACGAGGAGCAGCAGAGGTATATTTGGGTGGGGCTGCACAGAGAAAATATGGTGAGTGGGAAGAAGCTTTGAAAGCATACCGATTAGATGTGTCGGAATACTATGAGAACTCACGTAATTGGCGCACTGACCTAACTGACCGTGTTCAGTCTGGAGAAATCACTTCAGAAGATGATGTGCTTGTGTCCCAACCTATGAGACCTGTTGATTTTCTGTACTCTAGTACTAAAGTTTTTAGAGGAGTGCCACTGAATTTGCCTCCTGGCAGATATGATATACAAATGCGTAGTGATGCGGGAAAAATAGTAGCTGATAGCGTAAAGGAGCTGGTTGTATTTCAGTCAGATAGAGTTGGTGTAGGATATACTGTTATTCCTGAAGATAAATGGACCACTCCAGAGCAGACTTATAATCCTGACGAGATGTTATATGTTAGATCCAATAACATACTATATCTAGATCCTTTTTTTGAAAGCGAATACAACGATCAATATTTTACTCACTTGGAAGCACCACAGGCTCCGAATTTTGTGAACTCTGATTGGAAATGGGTAAAAGAAGAAAACTTTAAAATCTCAGATCCATCTAGGTGGAGAAGATCAGGAGATTCTGCTGATGTCACTTTTATTGGAGAACGTCGCCCTGGACGGCATATAAATGATGAAGGCATAGCATATGATATGCAAGTAGTAGAAAGAAGTATGATACAGGATCCAATTGAGTTTGAAGATTATATGGTTCGTCAGAATCCAGGCAAAGCACTAGGTTACGAAATTCTTGAGGCGATGGAAGGGTTGTCTCAAGGTATGCGTGACCGCGCCCCTGATTTTTCAGCATTTCAAATAATTGTTCGTAGATCTCTTCAAGATCTTGAAGTAAACTTACAGGGAGATGATGGTGCTATTCTAGGCGGTAGTGCTAGAACAGTAGATGTGGTCAGTGGAACTGGGTCTACCAATCTTTTTCTTGCTTTGATTCTACCAATTTTACTAGGAATAGTAATGGTTGGATATAGGCGATACAGTTTAAAAATTCATCGAGAGAAACTCGCGTCCCCAGCAATAGAAAACAGTTAACAATTATAAATTTAACTGTTTTTTACCACCATCAAATAGATATATTTTGTTTGGCATATAATGTGTCCGTAATGAAATGTTGAATTTACTTTTTTGGCCACAATGCTAAATATTTGTCAATGAAACTCTTAACCATCAGCGATTTGTGTGCGGATTTAGTGGTTCCCATCGGTGAGTTACCCTTGCGTCCTGGTAAACATCAGCCATCTAATCAGTGTTTGTTTGTTGCGGGAGGAACTAGTAATACTTTAATAGTTGCTGCTCGTTTAGGTTTGGATACACATGCAGTAGGTGCAGTGGGTGATGATTGGTTGGGAAAAATGGTATTACAGCAACTGTGTGATGAAGATGTGTCGACCAATTATGTACAGGTTGTTCCTGATGCTACTACTACTCTATCTATAGAATTAGTAGACAGTAGTGCACAACATGTTTTCGTTGGCGCGTTAGGTAAAGGTACAACTGTAGAGCTATCTACTGATCTAGACACTATATTGTCTGGGGTAGAAGCCGTGTTTTGTACTAGTTATGCATTGGCTAACCACTCGCTTTTTAGTTGTTCGAATAGTTTAGAAATTCTCAAATATGCTCACAAATGTGGTATACCGACATTTTTTGATTTGGGTCCTGCTGCGTTTTCGATTGATCGGGATATTGTTGAGCAGGCAATTAATGCTAGTACTGTCGTATTGACTACTATGGAGGAACTAATTGGTTGGACAGGACGTAGTGACAAGATACAGGCTACTAATGAAATCCTTGGTACAGGAGCTGAGATCGTGGTCATAAAATGTGGTAGCGAAGGTTGTATCATAATGTCTTCCGAGGAAGAAATCATGTTAGATGGTTTTAATGTTACAGTCTGTGATACTGCCGGTGCTGGAGATGCATTTGCTGGTGCGTTTATCTTTGGATATTTAAACAGATACAGTCTCGCTGAATCTGGTACTATAGCTAATGCTGCTGGAGCTATTACAGTAACTCGTGTCGGTACTGGCCCTTATGTGCCACAGCGTGTTGAGATATTTGATATGCTAGAGTCGTATGGTGTAACATTCGGTGAATGAATTGTTGCGATTCTTACAATAAAATTGTGAGGTTAAATGATATGGAAATCGCTTATAGTGTTCCCAAAAGTGAACTACATTTACATCTTGATGGGTCATTGGATACAGGATTTATCGCGGCGTGCGCGGCAGACAGAGGCATAGAACTGCCTGTTGAATCCGCAGATATTAGACAATACTTGCATGATTTGAAGAGCAAACGAGCGCATATTGATAGTAAAGTGTCTAGTTCTTCAAATTGGTCAAACTTTGATTTTTGTAATCAATTCTTACAAACGTCTGATGAACTTAGAGGGGCTACATTTTCTCTATGTGAGACGTTAATTGCTGATAATGTGGTACTAGCTGAGATCCGTTTTTGTCCGGAACTTCACACTAACGAGAATTTGACAGCAAATGATGCTGTTGATGCTGTGGTGTCTGGATTTCGTGAAGCGGAGCAAACTCTAAATATGAGAGGTGGTGTGATTGTTTGCGCGCTGCGGTCATACGCTGTAGAACACACAATCGAAATGGTGGAATTAGCATCAGCGTGGCTTGGTCAAGGAGTCATAGGGTTTGACATAGCTGGTGATGAAGGTGCTTTTGCATTAGATATTCATGAATCTGGTATAAAAGAGGCGCTGCGCAGGAATGTACCAATGACTTTGCATGCAGGTGAATGGCCGGAAGATACCATCAAAAATATAAAACTGGCTGTAGATTTAGGCGTAGATCGCATAGGTCATGGGGTTACTCTGTGTCAGGATCCTAAACTCATGAATCTAGTTGCAGATGAGGGTATTACTGTCGAATGTTGTTTGACAAGTAATGTTGGGTGGAAGGTGCCATCTTATGCAGTTCATCCTATCAGAAATATGTTTGAAGCAGGAGTAAAAGTTTGTATAAATTCGGACAATTTGTTGTTATCGGGATCTTTCGATCGCGCTGCATACTCAACTGGAGAAGTACAGCGTTTAGTTGATGATGTAGGCTTTACCTGGGAGCAAGCTAGACAAGTATTACTTAATGGTGTTATGGCGTCTTTTAGTCCTGGAGTAGATGAAGATTGGATTTCTCAATATAAACAAAGATTAGATACAGTTTTGTCAAAGTGAATCGAACAGGTAGATACAACTAAGATTATGGATCATTTTAAGAATATTTATAGTAATATGGCAGTTGAATATCATCGCATGATTGAATATGAAGATGTCGATGACAATCTTTATGAGTGTATTGATAAACTTCTGACTACAGATTTTAGTTCGGTACTGGATATAGGTAGTGGAACAGGAAGAATCCCATTGTTGTTGTCTGATACCAATTTGAACGTTATTGGGTTGGATTTGTATTGGGAAATGCTACAAGAAAATGTTCGCCAGCGCAATTTGTCTGCTGGTTCCTGGTTGCTATCACAAGGAAATGCAGGAGCGCTTCCAGTGTTATCTGATTGTTTTGATGTTGTAACTGCAGGCTGGGTGTTGGGGCATACATGCAGCTGGCACTTGAATTGGCAAACAAAACTGGATATAGTATTGAATGAAATGCATCGTGTGGTTCGTAGTCAAGGGATTATAATCATCATGGAAACCCTTACGACTGGTAGTGATATACCTTCTCCACCAACATCAGATTTGTCGGACTATTATGATTGGCTTGAAAACTCATGGAACTTTTCTAGGCAGGAGCTTCGCACAGATTATAAGTTTCCTGATGTGCAGAAGGCTATAAATAACACTGAATTTTTTTTTGGAGAACAACTAAGCAATATGATTGTCGATAATGATTGGAGTCGTGTTCCAGAGTGTACAGGTGTTTGGAGTAAAATTGTATAAGAAGGTTCTTTGTGTATTGGCAAATTCAGACAAGGATCGGATGATGATATGAGTGTTGTAATATACGGTAGCATTAATACTGACTTGATTGCTTATACTCCTAAGCTTCCACAGCGAGGAGAAACTTTGCTCGGGAAATCATATCTGATGGCTCTAGGTGGTAAAGGTGCAAACCAGGCTGTAGCTGCTGCAAAATTAGGTGCAAAGGTGTGCATGGTGGGACATGTAGGTGATGATACATTTGGTCGTCAAGTGCTAGAACAACTGACTGATTATGGTGTAGATGTAGCGAATGTCGAAATGGTTGCTGACCAAGGGAGTGGATTGGCTGTGATCAGTGTGGATGACAATGGAGAAAACACAATTATCGTTTTGTCAGGAGCTAATATGCAGTTTGATCAGCAAGATGTTATTCGCACCGAGAGCTTATTTGACGACACTAAAGTCTTACTGCTTCAACTGGAGGTTCCAGTTGAAGCAGATTTGGCAGTGGCTCGTGCAGCGCATGCTAAGGGTATTACAGTGGTTTTGGATCCAGCCCCAGCAGCAGAATTGCCAGATGAGTTGTATAGTTCGGTTGATATATTGACCCCAAATGAGGTAGAGACCGAAATGATGGTTGGTATACGGCCTTCTTCACCACAGGAAGCTGCTGACGCGGCTAAGATACTACAAAGTCGTGGAGTAAACACGGTTATTGTCACACTTGGTTCCGAAGGAGTATTTTGCGCATCAGGCGATAGGACTACATATATACCAGCGTTTGATGTAGATGCTATTGACACTGTCGGTTCAGGTGATGCATTCAATGGTGGACTCGCAGTTGCAATTTCAGAAGGTCTAGAGATTGATGAGGCTCTTGAGTGGGGTGCAGCAGCAGGTGCACTTAGTACGACTCGTTCCGGTGCAGCTGGAGCTATGCCCGATAGAGCTGAACTGACTAGTCTGATATCTAGTAGTAGGTAGTTCGTATCACTGGCTGAAATAGCTGAGTTTGTTTTGCGCATACTGGGTCTAGTGCACAAGACTTGCATTCAGGCTCACTCATTTCAGGACACCCTTTTCGCATTCTGAACAAGAATTGGTCCACAGAAACCATGTTAAGATTTGGCGATGTATCTACTAACATATTGATTGCTTTATATACATTTTGGCGGACATCATATTCTTGTTCTTCACTTACCAATGCGCGGCTTGTAATTTTTTGCTCAAGGTAGGTGTCACAAACACTTACCATACCAGTGCGTAATGCAGTACGCATGAGGTGATAATCAATACATGGGAGTTCTTCTTCAGAATCTCCAAGCTGCAAAAAGTTCTCAGGTCGATTTAATAGTATATATATTAGCAAAGCAGATTTTTTTTGTAACGGGTCATTTTTGTAACCCCCAATATTCCATAGAGTTCGTAGCAAGTCGGCCATTGGGGTCCTGGAGCCTTTCGTTTTTTGTATAATTTTGGCAGGTGTCATACCTAAAGCTGACATATCTTGACCATAAGATTGAGCCTCGGACAAATGCAGCTCGATTGCTGGCATAGGGCAGTTTCCGTCATCGTCAGCTAAAATCATTTCTAATTCCTCTTTAGAAAGATTTGCTTGCCTATTGACGCTGAAGAAGTCGGGATCACTATTTAGCATTCGTAAATACGCAGATAGTATGTACTCAGATCCCTTGAGTGTTTTGCCATCTATTTTTGCTATCATAGGTGCAATATATTTTTGATGATTCTTGCTCCAGAATCCAAATTCTTGTAAAGTTAGTGCAAAGAAAAAATCTAATGTATTAGGATGACCTATTTCGGGCTGACCCTTTCCTGTAAATGTGTAAGGTGTTTCGCCAACCTCTTCTGTTTCCATGATCTTAGCAATTTGTCTGATTTTGTTCGTATTTATCGATACTTGTGAAGCGGAGTCAGTTGGTGTTGTGCTTACCTGTTGCATTAGACCCTCAGTACCTAAATGACTTACAGTTATTTTGGCGATCTTCGCAGCTTTTTTGGCAGCTTGTACTGGATGTTCTAATTTACACAAATAGGATAATACTGCTCCGCAAAATGAATCTCCGGCTCCAGTTGGGTCGCGAGGATCGGTTGGATTGATGGGTATTCGCTGTAGATCATTACCTTGAATTATACTTACCCCATTTTCTCCATGCGTAACAAAAAGTATCGTACCAGTTGGCGAGCAGATATTTTTTGTAGGCCCTAAATTACTTGCGGCTTCATGTTCATTCATGAAGCATAAATCTGCTTGTTCAATTAGTGCGGATATCTTTTCTTTTTGATTGTTTTGTAGGTTATGTCCTCCACTGACCGAAATATTCTGTGCTTTGCTATCTCGGCATTTTTTTATCATTCTTAGTTGTACGTCGATATTACCCAGTTGTACTATGTGTACATAAGTGTAATTTGAGAGATCTGATGGTACGTCATTTTCAGTCATTAGTGATTCGGATCTGGGTTCCACAGTAGTGTATGTAGCCTTCCCACTATTATCATATTCAATTGCGAAATGTGGTAATTCATCCTGACTGACTGTTGGGCCCAACCAGTGGATTAATTCGTTGATAGGTTGCATTAGTAGTGGCATGGGACTTGGTAAAGGAGCCAACATGTCTACTTGACCGCCAGCTGCTCGAGCCCCTAATGCGGTGTAAAGACCTGCTCCCCCCGTAGTGTGAATATCTTTCCCATTGATGTGTAGGATATCTTGTGAAGCTCCACCAATTACTAGTATTTTGGTCATATTGTTGTGAATTTATATAGTATTAATTTATATAGTATTAATAATGTTGAGGCGCCCTCGGCAGGACTCGAACCTGCGACCCCCTAGTCCGCAACCAGGTGCTCTATCCGCTGAGCTACGAGGGCATATTTTGTCACTTGGGTGACAATCTTCTATTGAATTGCACTGGCGGGGAGGGAGGGATTCGAACCCTCGGTCGAGTATAACCCCGACAACCACTTAGCAGGCGGCCCCGATCGTCCACTCCGGCACCTCCCCGTTTTGTTACTATGGCGGAGGGAGAGGGATTCGAACCCCCGGTGAGGTTTCCCCCACAGTTGTTTTCAAGACAACCGCCTTAGTCCACTCGGCCATCCCTCCAGGATTGATGGTGGTGGAGACAATCATTTGGGCTCGGCATTCTACCATGTAGCATATACCTCAGTCAACGTGTTGAATACTTTTCTATGCATCAGTTGCTACTACAATTGCTGCCGCATGGTCATGAGAATGGGTCAAACTCACTGACCATTCCTCTAGACCGAGTTCTTTTGCCAATATTAGTGCATTACCACTTAAGTTTAATAGCGGCCGGTTTTGATAATCCCTTATGATTTCAATATCTTTCCATGACACCAATCCAATTCCACACCCTAATACTTTTGAGACAGCTTCTTTGGCTGCCATTCGAACAGCCAGAGAAGGTGTTCTGCCGTTGGAATCACGCAATTCTTGCTCTGTGTATACACGTTCTAGAAAACGTTTGCCATGACTAATAATCAGATGATCAATACGCTCAACTTCTATTAGGTCAATACCAGTCCGTAGCATACTATTGTGGCCCTGCTGATGCAACAACATATGTATCAGGGTCTAACAATCTATCGGCAGCACTTCGAATATCTTGCCTAGAAATGTCTTTGATTTGTTTTGGTAAATGTTGCAAGTAGTTCATACCTAAACCATGCAGTTCCATTGACGACAAAGTGGCTGCTATTCCTGAGTTTGTTTCTAGTTGAATTGGGACGCTGCCTAAAGCATTTGATTTGTTGTCATCAAGCTCCTCATGACTTACAGGTTCAAGGATTAGACGATTTATTTCTTCCAGCATAATTTTTATAGTGGTGTTTACATTGCTGGGATCAACCCCAGCTATTAATCGCCATGTGCCAGGGCCAAAGCTAGCATCAGCTTTACTAAAGGAATAGTACGCCAAGCCATGTTTCTTGCGTATTGTTTTGCCTAGTCGGCCGTACATGCCAAAAACTCCAAGTATGCTATTAGCAATGCGTACCGATTGAAAATCGGGGTCACTTCGTTTAGGTCCTACATATCCCAAAACAATATCAGTTTGTGTTTTTCCCGGAATACTTACATGTTGCTTCTTAATACAATCTATTGATTGCACTGTTGGTGCTGTGGCAATATCTGGCTGCTTCTTGTTGTCCCAATCTCCAAAGTGAGATTCTACTAATGACATTGCTTTATTCGCAGTGACATTTCCTACAATTGTAACTATCATTCCAGTTGGCCCATAGTGTTGTTTGTGGAAATCTCTTAGATCAGCTCTAGTTATATTTCCGATGCTTTCATGATATCCATTGTTTGAGAAACCATAAGGATGATTAGGACCAAACAGAGTTTCATAAAAAGTTAATGATGCCATAGCCCTTGTATTATGGCTGCGCATAGCTAGTCCAGTTAATATTTCCGCACGCATTCGCTCTAAGTGGTCATTTGGAAAAGTAGGGTTTCTAACAGCATCGGCTGCAGTTTCCAGTATTAGATCTAGATCCTCAGGTAGTGATTTCCCACCAAAGCCTACTGTGTGTACTGCGGAACTAAACCCAAGGCTTGTCCCCACGGATTCAATTTTTTCATGTATTTCTTCGAAACTGGCATTTTTTGTGCCACGCATTAACATGCTTGCAGTGTAACTTGCTAAGCCTGCTTTCGGTCGTTTTTCATATATAGACCCAGCATGCACAAACGCATCTACAACTACTGAAGGGCTGTGTGGATTCTCCCATACTATAACTATAATTCCATTAGGCAAAGTTTGACGAATTATGTCTTCAGAGCCTGGTAGTGTTCGCATGTTTAATGGCTCAGTTGATCTTACTGTCATTTGGTATGTAATGGCCAGTGGTTCGATTTCTGGGTACTAGAATCTTTTGTGCGACGCGATGTACATCTGAGGACGTGACTGCTTCCAACTTGTCTATATACTTGGTAAACCATGTGTAGTCATCCAGTATTTCAGCAAAGCCATACCAAAAACCGAGATTAGTCACGCTCTCAGAGCTATAGGCAAACATTGCTCTAGCTTGTTTTTTTGCTTTTGACAACTCTTCTTCAGTCGGCGCATGACTTATTGCATGCTCAATTTCTTCATTAAGTGCAGTCTCAACCTGTTCTATAGATCGGTCAGTACGCACTGCGCATGTGATGCTGTATAGAAATGGATCTACTGTTGCTGATAGACTGCCACTAAAACCAGCAGCTAATCCTTTTAATATGAGAGCTCGGTATAAGCGACTGGTTTTGTTGCTAATTCCAGACCCGAACATATTAAAGGAACTAGCTCCAGACAGAATGCTATCAAGGACAATCATAGGAAAGAAATCTGGATCAGTGGCTGCAGGTGCATGGTAAACACACTGTAAGTACGCAGTTTCACCCTCTCCTTCTACGAACACTCGTCTTTCACCTCTTTGTTGTGGTTCATTTCGTATGAATACCCTAGGTTTATCTCCTTTGGGTATTTTACCGAAATGTGTTTCTATTTTGCTACTCATCTGCGATGTTTCGAAATCTCCTACTGCAACCACAATAGCGTTTCCAGGAGTGTAAAAGGTACGATAGTGTTTGTACAGGTCTGATCGATTCATTGATTCTATGTCAATCTTGTCTCCAATGACCTCATGATGATATGGGTGTACCCGAAATGCGGCAGCTTGTGTTTCTTCAGACAGAAGAAAAATGGGTTGATTCTCAGACCCTTGGCGCTCAGAAATTATTACCGTCCTTTCTGATTCGACATCCTCTTTCTCGTAAAGACTATTAGCCATACGATCAGCTTCCAGTTTTATGGCCAAATCTATCTTGTTAGCTGGCATAGTCTCGTAATACGCAGTCCAATCTATCCATGTCATCGCATTCCATACTCCACCCGTACGAGAAATTTCGCTATCCGCGCTGTCGGCTGGATATTGCTTAGTGCCTTTGAATTGCATATGTTCTACCCAGTGCGAACTACCTGTAATTCCAGTATGTTCATGTCTTGAGCCAACACTGTACCAGACCCAGAAGGTAGCTACTGGTGCAGTGTGTACCTCGTGTAGAATCACTGTTAATCCGTTGTCGAGCCGGGATTTAGATGCGGACATATGTATAGAGTTATAATTTCGTGCTATTGTCGTAACTGCGACCTATTCCACGATGGACAAAACCTCGTTCATGTAGCTCTTCAGGAGAATAGATATTACGTCCATCAATAATCACATTTCCCCTCATCGATGAAAGTATTTGTTCTAGATCAAGTTGCTTGAATTCGTTCCATTCAGTCACTACTACTAGTGCGTCACAACTAGTTGCTAGTTCATATGGATTTTCTGCATAAAATATGTCTGGCATTATGCGACGTGCAGAAGGAATGGCAACAGGATCATATGCTCTAACAGTTGCGCCAGATTCAATTAAACGCAATGCTATTTCTATTGAAGGTGCTTCACGCATGTCATCGGTGTTAGGCTTAAAGGCAAGCCCAAGTAATCCAATGGTTTTATCATTTAGGTTTTGTCCTAGGTTTTCCTTCAACATGTGCACCACTTTTAGTCGTGCATCAGCGTTAATGTCCATAACGCTATGTAATAGTTGCGGATGCCTGCCTTTCTCTGATGCCATATGAGCTAGCGCTTTCACATCCTTAGGAAAACAGCTGCCACCATAACCAATTCCGGCATCAAGGAACGCTTCACCTATGCGGGGATCGCTTCCCATACCCACAGCCACTTCTTTTATATCAGCTCCAAGTGCTTCGCATATATTGGCAATTTCATTTATGAAGGATATTTTTGTGGCTAAAAAAGCGTTGGAAGCATATTTGATCATTTCAGCGGTACGTAGATCTGTAACTATGATTGGAGACCTCAATGGTAAATGTAGCTGAGCAACTTGATCGGCTGCTATTGTATCAAGAGAACCCAGCACAGTTCTGTGTGGATTCATAAAATCCTGTAGTGCACTACCTTCTCGGAGGAATTCTGGGCAAGAGACCACTGCAAAAGGGATTGTTTCAGTTTGACTTTCTCTTACAATGTCCGCTACCCAGTCTCCAGTTCCGACAGGTACTGTTGATTTGTTGACGATTATCAGAGGAGTTTTCATAGTATTGCCTATTGTAGTTGCAGCCTTGCGCACATACTGTAAATCGGCCTCACCATCTACTCCTTCAGGGGTGCCAACTGCTATGAAGGCAAACTCAGTGTCCTGTAAAGCAATACTGTAATCGGTAGTGAATTCTAATCGATTGGAATCTACATTGCGTTGTATCATTTCTGCAAGGCCAGGCTCGTAAATTGGCAATATTCCTTGCTTAAGATTGTTTATGCGTG
>CAJWIA010000003.1 GCA_913040765.1 uncultured Anaerolineales bacterium
AATATATAGCATATGTTTTAAATTGTTTTTTTGTACTATTTCGCCAATGCGACGCCCAAAATGAAAAGGATGGTCGGAAGGGTCTATTTCCCATATTACATCTTCAGTTGAATTCTTGAAACATGTGTCTTTTTCCCATATTGATTTCTCTTGTTTGGGAACTGCCACTATTATGTTTTTTATTTTATCAATTTGAGTGAGCTGTTGAACGGTGTGTATAGCAGCTTTGCGACGTGCATTATGGACCAGTGCTTCAGCATTACTGGCGCCACTTTTGCCCAGCATGATCAGCGCTGTAATATTTCCAGACATATTCCAATATCAATTATTTGATTGTTTGTTAAGAACGAACACATTCCCGTTCGCTGTACGACTAGGGATTGTTATGTATTGATTGAACTGATTTGGCAACTTTGAGTCAACATTGGTTTGTTGTTCTGAAATAGTTGTGTTAGTACAGAAAATCTATTAACTCTTATGATCCATTGTTCAATGACTCCATAAGGTTGGTAAACATATCGCCTATTGCGGGACCCAGTAGTGCTAAAATGACAATTACCACAACCGCTACTAACACTAAAATCAAGACGTACTCTACTAATCCCTGTCCCTGTTCATCTTTAGATGGTGGCATATGTGTAGATCTCCTTGCATTTCTTATCTTTTAGGTATCAAGCTACAGTATATATACGATTTAGCGCCTATGCAAGTCAATTGTAAATACTAGTAACATGGCAGTCATATTTTGTCTAGCAATATGCTTACGATTCTTTGGGCAGCATTGCCATCACCGAAAGGATTGACCGTTTTAACCATTTCTTTGTAAGAAGACTTGTTGTCTAATAGCAATGTCGCAGATCTCACAATCTTATTTGTATCTGTACCTACCATTAGAGCTGTTCCTTGTTCTACAGCTTCTGTACGTTCAGTAACCTTTCTCAGAACAAGGACAGGAATTCCTAAACCGGGCGCCTCTTCTTGAATACCACCTGAGTCTGTTAATATAAGGTAGGACTGTTTCATCAGATGCGCAAAGGTGAGGTAGTCTAATGGTTCAATAACACTAATATTTTTTTGATTTAGTAACAATTCCTTTATTGGCTTATTTATGTTGGGATTTGGATGAACTGGGTACACTATATGCGTATCGTCGCGTTTTGCTAATTGCAACAGTGCTGCAATGATTCTTTGTAAAGGCTCACCAAAATTTTCGCGACGGTGGGCAGTAACCAGTATCAGGCGCTTGTGATCTGGAATATTCCCTAAGATAGTTTGGCAAGAGGATGGTGCTGGCCGCGAAATAATGGTATTAAGCGTGTCAATTACTGTGTTTCCTGTAACGTGTATTGTATGTTCGGAAATACCTTCTCGTAACAAGGCCTTACGGGCTGTAAGTGTCGGTGCAAAATGCAAACTTGCTGCATGATCAGTAAGTACTCGGTTGATCTCCTCTGGGAAAGGGTTTTCTCGGTTATATGTGCGGAGGCCAGCTTCTACATGTCCTACAGGAATTTTTTCATAGGCAGCAGCTATAGTTGACGCTAGAACAGTAGTAGTATCTCCCTGTACTAGCAACCAGTCAGGTTTTGTGTCTACTAATATTGGTTGTATACCATTTAGTACTTGGGTAAACACATCTGTAGGAGTTTGGTTGTCAGACATTATGTCTAGGTCGTAGTCAGGCATAATGTCGAACATGCTTAGTACTTCGTCTAGCATTTCTCTATGCTGAGCAGTGATCAATACACGTGCATTTATGTCAGCTTTTTTCATGAGAGCTGTAACTATCGGAGACAGTTTGACTGCTTCTGGTCTAGTTCCTATGACCGTTAGGATATTCAAGATTTACCGCCCATATTGTCCGATTTAAGTTGGCCACATCCTGCCTTTATGTCTAACCCGCGACGTACTCGAATTGTACAAGGTATACCGGATTCATCTAATTGTGACTTGAATATCATAGTAGCATCTTCATTGGAGTTGTTTCCATTAAATTGTTCTGTTGGATTCAATGGAATAACGTTCACATGACAATCAATATTATTTATCAATGCACAAAGATCTTGAGCATGTTCTTGAGAGTCGTTCACTCCGTCAATTAATGCCCATTCAAATGATATTCTGCGGTGTGTGATTGATGAGTACATACGGCATGCTGCCATTAGTTCCTCGAGTGGAAAGCGTCGATTAATAGGCATAAGTTTGTTTCGTAAGTTGTCTGTTGCTGCATGCAAAGATACAGCAAGTCTTTCTCTTCTTCCTTCTTTGGCAAACCGTGTTATAGCTTTCGCATGCCCAGCTGTGGACACAGTCACTCGTCTGGCACCTACAGCCATACCAGTGTTGTCCTCGATGCGATTCAGTGCATCCATAGAATTCACATAATTGTGGAATGGTTCACCCATTCCCATTAATACTATGTTTGTCAACTTGTATCCAGTTGTACTGAATTTGCGAGACGCCCAGAGTACCTGTTCTACTATCTCTCCCACAGTAAGATGACGGTCGAAGCCCATCTGACCCGTTGCACAAAAGACACATCCTAGTGCACATCCTGACTGTGTTGAAATACAAACCGTACGACGTTTTCTGTAACTCATTAAAACTGTCTCAATTTGATTCCCATCAGGTAGACTAAAGAGTGCTTTGGTTGTGTGGTTGTCTTTAGACGCAAGTTCTTTGATTTGTGTCAGGTTACCTAATCGAAACTTATCGTGTAGTATTTTTCTTAAGCTAAGTGGTAACGTAGTAGCCTCTTGCAGAGTACCAATTTGTTTTTGGTAAATAGCATGCCACAATTGCTGGGTTCGATACTTAGGTTCACCCAAATCTTCCAATTGTTCTTGAAGTACGCTGACGCTCAAGTCAAGCAAGTTGATATTGGTATCCATGAACTGATTTAAACTGCAAGCAAGCCTGATGTGATGTCAGGGAGTCCTGTTAATACCAGATCTGGTTGCACAACACTTGCTTTTGACATCTCCAGTGTAGTCACACCAGTGAGCACCAGCAGTGTGGTTATGCCTGCACGCTGCGCGCCTAATATGTCTGTATCGAGTCTGTCACCGATCATGAGCGTGTCGGATGAGTTCGATTTTAGCCGCTGTAATGCTTGTTCATAAATTGGCGTCTCTGGTTTTCCAATCACTAAAGGGGAGATACCAGTGGCAGCTTTGACTGCAGCTAATATAGCGCCGTTGCCCACACCTATCCCATTTTCGGTAGGATATGTGGTATCAGGATTTGTGCCAATAAATTTAGCTCCTGCGCGTATGTTCATCACTGCAGTATTGAGTTTTTCCCAAGTTATCTTCTTGTCTATTCCTATTACTACATAATCAGGATCGTCTTCTGTGAGCACAAACTCATGATCTCTGATCGCATTTGTTATTCCATCACCGCCAATGACAAAAACTCGACTTCTCTTTGGTGCTATTTTGTACAGGTAAGAGCTTGTGGCTTGAGCAGAAGTTAGTATTTCTTCTGGATTTACGTGAACTCCCATGCGCTTTAGTTTGCTTATATATTGATCTACTGTACTACTTGAATTGTTTGTTGCAAGCACCATGCGGGTTTTGGTATTTCGTATAGTAGCAACAAATTCTTCCAAGCCTGGCAAGGCTGTATTACCACGCCATAGAACACCATCCATATCTATAATTAAGTTGCGGTAGTTTGATATTTTCATGTGGACAATTATCTGTTTAGAAGATTAATTGTAATGGGGCGACCATAGAGTCGCCCCATGTTGCTGCAACAAATGAGTTCTCTTTTCAATATTATTTATTTGCAGCTTTATCTGATTTTTTCTTAGTCTTCTTGCTTTTAGGTTCATCACTATCCGTGTCTTTGTCTGTGTTTTGTTCAATAACTCCATCAATCAATCCGTACTCTACGGCCTGATTAGCCGTCATCCAATAATCACGGTCTGTGTCACGTTCAATCATTTTTATTTTTTGTCCTGTGTGTTTGGCTAAGATATCGTTTAGTCGGCTCCTGAGTCTTAGGATTTCTTTGGCTTGAATCTCGATATCGCGTGCTTGTCCTTCGGCGCCACCTAGCGGTTGATGCAAATGTATGGTTGCATTAGGAAGTGCATAACGTTGACCAGGTGTTCCGGCTGTAAGCAGTACTGTTCCGAACGAAGCAGTTACTCCGACGGCATATGTGGCTATGGGTGCGTTGACAAGCCGCATGGTGTCATAAACCGCTAATCCAGAGTAAATCATGCCTCCAGGACTGTTGATATACATATTAATCTGTTTGTCCGGATCTTGTTGGTCTAGGTAAAGCAACTGCGCTACTATAAGGTTGGCCACTTGGTCATTTATGCCTGTGCCGACAAATATAATACGTTCTTTTAACAACAAAGAATAAATGTCGTATGCTCTTTCACCTCGACCTGTGGATTCTATTACCATTGGTATAAGGTTTGTGTTCATTGGATTTCCTTTTTTGTATCGAAATACTATGTTATTACATAGTAGTATGCACTAGGATGATTAACTTATTGTTTGCGCATTGTAAAAAAATTATCTATCTAGCTGTCTTCATCTTCCTTATCTGTTTCTACAATTAATTGGTCCTCTGCCGAGGCAGAGTTTTCGAGGGTTCCTGTATCGTGTTCTTCTGCCTCAATTGAGTCACCTTTTGCAATGTTCTGTAACCTGTTTAGGGCCTTATCTGAAATGAGATCTAGTTCCAAAGAGCGCCGGCCACTATCTTTGCGTAGCATTTCTCGGACTTTATCGGCTGACTCACCGAATGGTAGGGATGTTTTTTCTATCGCTTCTTCTATTTCAACATCATCTACTTCTATTTTCTCGATCTTTACAATTTCTGACAGCATCAATGAGCTATGCAACTGTTTTGTGGCTTCGGGTGTAAGTGCTTCTACAAACTCTGCTTCAGTTTGACTTTCTATTTTTAGGTAGTCTTCTAACGTTATACCTTGTGACTTTAATCTTCTTTCCTGTTCTTGGGCAAGCTCTTTGATTCTTTCTTGGAGCATAATTGAAGGATAAGAAATTGTGCATTTCTTCAAAATCTCTTCTACTACAGCACTCCTGTATTCTCTATCTTGTTGCGTGATTGCGGAATTTTCTAGCTGCTTACGCACAGCTATTCGTAAATCCAGCAAAGTCTTATATTCTTCTGAGACCAATTCAGCAAAACCATCATTCAGTTCAGGCAAGGTTCTGCTTTTGCAGCTTGTACAGGTCACGTTCCATGATACAGTTTTTCCTGCTAAATTTTGGTTATCGTACTCGCTAGAGAATGTTATTTCGAATTCCCGTGACTCGTCAATGCTCATTCCCTCAAGTTCTTGCGTGAATCCGGCCATAGGCCATTCGGACTCGGATTCTAAGAGCACATCGAAGTTTGTTTCATCAACAAGAACATTTTCTTCTTCATTATCATCATCCAGTATCCCTCGCGCATCGATAGTAATTACATCGCCTAACTGGGAAGGACGGTCAATTGGTTCTAGTAAGGCGTGTTCAGAACGGAGATGTTCCATTGATTCAGAAACTGCCTCATCAGATATTTCTACAGTTTCATAGGACACTCGTACCGATTTATAATCACCTAAATCTACTTTAGGAGGCAGAGGCACCTTGAAAGTAAGCACTGGATTATCCTCAATTTTTACATCGACTAGATTACCGGGTGCGAAAGGATCTAGATCGCTTTGTTCCAATGCTTCTTTGTAAACTTGCTGTCCTAATTCTTCAATGGCATTTTCGGTAACAGTATCATCACCAACGTGCTGTAGTATCACACTGTAGGGTGCTTTCCCTTTGCGAAACCCTGGAATATTTATTCTTCTTGCTAATTTACGTGCAGCTGCATTTTTGGCAGCTATCAGCCTACCGCTTTCCAGCTCCACAGTCATCTCAACTTCGCAGTTTTCTAGTTCATTTGTACTAATTTTCAATTGATCCACTTTGTAATCCTTGTACGGTTTTTCGTTAGTGGGGAAGGCGGGACTTGAACCCGCACGGGCTAAGCCCACGTGGTCCTAAACCACGCTCGTCTGCCAATTCCGACACTTCCCCGAACGCGCGCAATTATAGCATGGAGAATACAACTTGCTATATCTATTCAACATGTTAATTAGATTCGAGAAAAATGTCTATCGCTGTATCAAGTTGAGTATCTATGTTACTTTGACGGTCTTCGGGGCTAGATTGTACTTCAACGTCTGGATTAACTCCCTGTCCGTCAATGGAGTTGCCAAGTGGACCAGCCCATCTGGCAAAGGTAATGCGGACCGATCCACGATTGTCTGTAAGATTGATCCAGGTTTGAACTGTACCTTTTCCGTAAGTTGTTTCTCCTACAAGTGTGCCACGATTGTAATCTTTGACAGCACTTGCTACTATTTCAGATGCGCTTGCACTACCTTTATTAATTAATATGATCAGTGGAACTTCAGTCGCTAAGCCATCTCTCCCCGATCGATACTCTCGTTCTCGCCCATCTCCGAATGTTTCTCTCATGACTATTTGGTTTTTTATGAATTGGGATGTGACTGCAATACCTGCATCTAGAAATCCGCCCGGATTATTCCGCAGATCAAGAATTAACCCGTCTGGATGATCTGACATTAGGCTGCGTAGCTGACTACGCAGTTCTTTTTCAGTTCTGTCACCAAAACGATTTATTTTTACATATGCGATTCGGTTGTCTAGATTTTCTCCCTCAACCGAAGGGACAACGAAATTGTATCTAGTTATCTCAAGAACTAAGGGCTCTAATACACCTTCGCGCTTTAAGGTAATTTCTACAATAGTGCCAGCTGGGCCTCTCACTTTACCTATAACTTCAAATGGGTCGATACCAGAAACGTCTTTGCCGTCGATAGCTATAATGGTGTCGCCAGGAAGTATACCGGCTGCTTCTGCTGGAGATCCTGGAAGAGGGGCAATCACACGGAGGTATTCGCCACTTCTCGTGTCTACTTCAGCACCGATACCCTCAATTTCACCAGACATGTTTTCACTCATCATATCTTGCTCGACGGGAGTCATATAAGTGGTGTTATTGTCCCCGGTGGCTTTTAGCATACCCTTTATTGCACCTTGAACCAATTTTGTGGTGTCTAATGGCTGATCTACAAAATTCTCCTGTAACAATTCAAAAGATTCCCAAAAAGGCTTGAAGTATTCTTGCAGCTCTTGCGGAGTAGCGCCTGCTTCTTGATTGATTTCAACTTCATTTGCAGTACTTGTATATCTGGGGAAGGACACGCTGCTAGGCAAAATCTCGTGATAGTAAGCACCCGTGACAACTCCTCCAGCGAAAATGCTCGTGCTAACAAAAACTACTGTTATCAATATTAGAAAATTACGAAATATTCTTTCTTTCATAAGGTAAAAAATGCTCCAAGGCTTAACAATTTATTATCTATAATTAATTGACGTAAACGCGATATTCAAACTCGCGCGCTCCAAGTGGATAAACTTTATTCCCATCGTTTATTTCCTGATCGAAACTCACTTTAGTATGCAATATGTGTTCACCGCGAGGCCAATCAGTCAGACCCGCTAGTAGGTAAAAACAATATTCTTGATTCGCTTGACCATCAGTTTGATAGAAGTCATTTTTTGAAACTGGTTCTTCATTCAAATAGAAGTTGACGGTGATATTACTCCAATTATTGTAAGCGATATTCTTGCTAGTGGCACACCAAGCGTACCACCAAATACTTTCCGTAGAATTATCCATAAGAATTGAGTAACTTCGTTTTAGTCCTGGTTCAGGTATCTCATAATTCGGCGGTTCCTCGGCAAGTTCTTCCAAGATCGGAGTATTTTCCTGAGCAGCTGTGAGGGTCAATGATGGTGCGAGTAAGCGTGGAGATCCTAAGGGAACGATTCCAGCTACTAATGGCTTTCTTAGAAAATTAATGGCTTCTTGTAAAACTAAATCTCTGTTTTCCAAAACGTTCGCTTCAGTGATTGGTATAAATTGGTCGGGTACTACTCCTGTTCCTTCTACAATTATATTGTTCTGCATATCCTGATCCATGCCAGTGGGAATTTGGAAAGACAAATCGCCAGGGAGTGTATATTGCCCGCGACCTACCTCACCCATAATTCCATTGCTAGGATACTGACCTAATACAGTAACTTGTGGGAGTTGACTAAACACCCAAGCTACGTTTTCGCATGCACTTGCGCAAGCAGGTCCTACAAGTATCGCTACTCTTCCTTCATACAGTAGGTTTTCGTCAGGTTCTATACTGTCTGGTGGACCATAAGTGTCAAAACGTCCCAATTTTTCGCTGTAATAATATCCGCGCATGACTTCAATTTCGGTCGGAGTAAAGAAAGATGCTAAGCTAGTACCCATAGGTGATCCGCCAAGGTTATGTCTTAAATCAATTATTACACCCGGAGATTCGTTGTCATTAAATAATTGTACTGCTCTTCTAAACAAACGAAACGTCAAATTAAGATCGTCAGATAAAGACCAGATGCGAATATATCCAATCCCATTATCATCAATGATCTCATACTCGATAGGTGGTGCGTTGCGATCAAAATCGGCGTATAGCGATGTAGCAGCAAGACTATTTCTCTCGGAACGTAATACGATAGACTCCTGTTTCTCGATTCCTGTAGAATCTTTCCATTGTATTGTAGCTGTCTCGCCCACCTCTCCTCTAGTAATATACCGATATCTTTCTAGCTTCAGAATATGGTCAGTGGAAAAGGGACCATTTAGTGGAGTAACACTTTTTAGTGCTTTTCTTATCGGAACATTATTGTAGGAAATAACTTGGTCTCCTTGTTTTAGCCCAGCTTCTGCAGCACTTCCACTGTCGTCAACATAGCTGACCAACACTCGTCCGTCACTCAGCTCGGTCATTCCTAGTCCCAAACCACCTCCAGCTTCTTTCTGAAATAACCCACCATCATTTCCTCCCAGACCTATATGCCCATCTGGTATGCTCCATGCGAAGTTACGCATAGCAATGTACCATAGCTGAGGATCTGATAATGCTTCTGCGTTAGCTACTTGCGGTGCAAATCTATCATATAGGTTTTGCCAGTCAATACTTTTTAGCTCGGTAAAAGGATATTCAATCGAAGCCTTAGACCATAAAGCATTAAAAGCTTCCGTATAACTCAAATCTGATAAGTCATTAATTGCAACATCTCCTTCGTATAGGATGATTTCAGAAATTTGTTCTTTTGTGAATGTGAATGGGTTGCTATCGAGGTTGACAATAGTATATCCTTCTTCAATGTATTTTGTAGGATCATCATCTGTAAAAAGAAGCTTGTCTGGACCAAAATCAGACGGGAATGCCTGTTTGTTGTCTGGAGCCCATACTATGAGTTTGCCTCCCATGATTTCATCTCGATTCTCACTGTCGATACGTGCAGATGTCCAAACAGTTGACCAACCTCGAAACTCATCCTTGCCTAAAAAAGGGTCACCAATAGTATTTGCTTGTACTGCAACCGCAAAAATTCGTACGCCGGTGTCGTCCTGCGAGTTGTTATCAACATCGACAAGGACACCTGGAGGCAATGATGGTAGATGGAGCACATAATCCCAAGTGTTTTCTCCGCTGGGAGTTAGAGGGCCTAAAACTTGATCCTGTGGTGGGATGATAAAATCGAAGTCACGTTTAACGAAGCCGGTCTCATCCTCTAGCATCACATAGGGCTCCACAAGATAGTTTTCAAATAGAGGAAATGTGATCTTAGCACTGCCCACAATAGTTACTGGTTCATTAGGGTTTTTTGTGTCAATGGTCGGAATAGGTGTGTTTTCGATAGCTACTACTTTATCAATATTAGGGGTTGGTGAAACACTCACGATGATTGGTTTAGCTATTTCCGTGTCAGTTGTCTCATCCGGTAACTTTTGGTTTGGCGAAGTGGAACTGATTGGCAGTATGCAACCAGCTGTAATTGATACAAATGTAACCAGTGCAATTAGTCGCACTGTATAGATTTTAGATAGTGTAACATGTGTCAGGCTAGTCATCTTGCCCCCAGACCTTTATGTTCTCACTTGAAGGTAGTGGGATTTTGCGACCATACAATAAGTGCCAGATTACGTACATTATTATTCCGCACAGTAACCCCATCCTTAATTCAGGAATCTGCATACGCCATTGCGAAAGTCTATACATTAGTGAGCATACTGGTATTACTAGAAATATCAGAGAAATCCATCTAGCTTTCTTTTCTACTCGAAAGAACAAAAATAGAATAGCAAGAGTTGCTAAGGTAAGTAGGAACACAATGTTCCACTGAAGTAGAGATAAAGAGTTTGTTAGCATAATTGCCCGTGATTATACCGCGCTGGATTATATCCGCGTGTAATCTATTCTTAGTGATTTGTATCGAAAATGATACAATCCATCTGTGGCGATAGAAATATTGAAAGCTTCTGTAATATCAAAAATATCAGCTGGAGAAGTTGTAGAAAGACCTGCTTCGGTAGTGAAAGAGCTCTTAGAAAATTCACTTGATGCTGGTGCTCGAAGTGTGGAGATAGATATTTTAGACAGCGGGCTTGGTCAGATAAAAGTTGCAGATGATGGGAGTGGTATTTCTGCTAGCGAAGTGGAATTGGTGTTTGCTAGGCATGCGACTTCGAAACTTAATTCTGAGGCAGATTTGGAAAATATCAAAACACTAGGTTTCCGTGGTGAGGCCCTTGCTTCCATTGCTGCAGTAAGTCGAGTTGAATTAGTTACAAGATTTTCAAGCGAGGATACCGGCGTCCGTTTGAGTTTGGTGGACGGAAAATTAAAAAACAGAGTAAGTGTTGGAGTGCCACCAGGGACTATCATTCAAGTTGATAATCTCTTCTACAATGTTCCACCAAGGTTGAAGTTTTTGAAATCAGGATCTACAGAGCGAAGTCTTATAAAGAGGATTGTCTCTAGGTATGCTATGGCTTATCCTGATATTCGTTTCAGTTTCATGTCTGACAATAGAAAAGGATTTCAAACATATGGCAATGGCAACTTGTTGGATGTTATCACATCTGTATATGGAGTGGATGCTGCAGGAAAAATGGTCGACATTTCTGACGTAGAGCAAAATGAAATTATTGTAGGGGGGCTAGTTAGCATTCCTGAGTTGAGCAGATCCAACCGTCAAGAAATTACCTTTTTTATAAATGGAAGACATGTGTATGATGCACAATTAAATTTTGCTGTGATGCGAGCTTATCACACAATGTTAATGACTGGTCGGTATCCAATTGCAGTCATATCTTTAGTTATTCCACCATCAAAAATTGATGTCAATGTGCACCCAACAAAATCAGAAGTACGCTTTGTAGACAAGAATATCGTATTCCGCGCAGTGGAAAAAGCAGTTCGGCGTACATTGTTAGATTACGTTTCTAAATCGAACATGATTAAGTCAACAGTAGTTGGTGAAACATTGTCTCAAAGATCTAGTTGGTCAGAGTTAGATTCTAGCAACAAAAACTATGAATATCCGGTTCCAGAAGATGGATTAATAAATAGCCGACTGTCTGGCATGGAGATGCCTGTACTTCGAGTTATTGGACAAACCAATGCTGCATTTATCGTTGCTGAGGGACCAGATGGTGTTTATATGATTGATCAGCATGCTGCACATGAGAGAATCCTCTATGAGGAATATGTCGATGCTGCAAAAATGGACAAACTTAGATCCCAAATGTTGTTGCAAGCCTTTACTCTACAGTTATCTGCTGAAGATTCAGAGATACTAAGCAACAATTTGGATAAACTGACAACTTTAGGTTTTGATATTGATGCTTTCGGTAATGACAGTTTTATTGTTCGGGCAGTACCTGCTATAGTAGATTCGTCCGACATTGAACAAGTTCTAATGAGCATAGTAAAGTTTCGAGGTGATGATTTACATGGGGTTCCAAAGTGGTCTGAAGATCAAATAATAAAGCGAGTCTGTAGGCTAGTTGCAGTTCGGGCAGGCAAGGTTCTTTCATATGATGAGCAAGTAGCTTTGTTGCGTAATTTGGAGGGTTGTAAATCTCCTGGCACTTGTCCACATGGAAGGCCGACTATGATTAACTTTAGCCTGGGCTCCATCAGAAGTCAATTTGGGCGGTAAGGATAACAAGGTAAGAAGGACCTAAGCTAAACAATGAACGCAATTTGGTTAGAAAACGGCGATTTGTATATTCGAGATGATCTTCCAGTCCCTGTGCCGCTGCAAAATGAGGTTTTAATACGTGTCCTAAGAGCAGGAATATGTAATACGGATCTTAGCCTTATGCGTGGCTATTATGCATTTTCTGGTGTGCTAGGTCATGAGTTCGTTGGACTGGTACATGAAGGTCCTGACGAATTGATTGGTCAACATGTAGTTGGAGAAATCAATGTAATTTGTGGTAAGTGTACAAATTGTTTAAATAATAGACGTACTCATTGTATCAATCGAACTGTATTGGGTATTCAAAATCGTGATGGTGCTTTCGCTGAATTTATGACTTTACCTCTCGAAAATTTACATATTGTACCTCCTACATTATCGATAGATCACGCTACATTTACTGAGCCTTTAGCAGCTGCGCTTCAAATACAATCGCAACTTAAAATAGATAACAATGATTGTGTTATGGTACTGGGTGCCGGTAAATTGGGACAATTGATTGCTAGATCTTTAGCGTTGACGGGATGTGAGTTGTATGTATTTGACCGTAATCCAACTAGCTTGCATTTGCTATCCAATAAAGGTATAAAGACTGGTGGTGTAGATGAAATACCTAAAGGTATGTTTGACATTTCAGTTGAGTGTACAGGTAGTCCTAATGGATTTGATATCGCTTGTCGTTCTTTGCGACCGCAAGGCACTTTGGTGATGAAAAGCACATATGCTAGCAATTTGACTCTAGATGTTTCGGCTCTGGTCGTAGACGAAATAACATTAATCGGTTCGCGGTGTGGACCATTCGATTTGGCGTTGGATATGTTAATTAACAAGCAAGTAGAGGTGGAGGATCTAATTCATGCTCGATATCCTTTAAGCGGCGGATTAGATGCTTTTGCATTAGCTAAGCAGTCTGGTGTATTAAAGGTGCTTTTGGATATCTAAGGTAGCTATGGTTGTTATTGATGACTTATTATGTATCTAGAATGCGATTCGCATGAAATCAAATGTTAGATTTACAGGACCCTTGAATTGTCTTTGCGCTGACGCAATTAGTTTTGAGGGTTGTGCTCTGTGTACATCATAATGTATCAAATACAGAGAACCTACTTTAGCTAGACAAGCTACTTCACCAGCTTGGCGGGCACTGCTATGTCCGGGAGACTCGCCTGTGGCCTCATGAATTAATATGTCAGCTCTAGAAACTAAATTGATTATTCCATTATCAGGTTCAGTATCCGCAGAATAACCAAGAACACGATCATTGATTTTGTTTTTGATTCTAAGACCGATTACCGGCACCATGTGATTGCCTGGAGAAGATTGTATCGAAAATTCGTCGTTGGTTAACACTGATGCTTGCCTGGTTTTTGGTACGCGATGGAACTCTACAGGAAAAAAGTCAGGCCATTGATCCCATTCGTAAGCTTGCATCAATTTCATCAAGTTGTCTAGACAGTGTGCCAGGCCATGTATATGTAATGGCTTCCTTCTACCTAGAAGCCACATATTCATTAGCATTAGCGGTGCTCCGCTTATATGGTCAGGATGAAAATGAGTTAGTATCAGATCTGTAATGGAATCGTATGATATATTAGCTTGCTCCAGACGTACTGTTGGATTGGATCCACAATCAATTAATATCCCTGTTTTATTTCCTTGAATTACAAAATGCGTTACCTCATGTGTCGAGTTTGGTATCGCATAGGCGCATCCAAGTATAGTAATTGTTGCCATACTAATTCCTAGTTAGATGTTCTAATCATACAGAATTATTATCAAGATCTTATAAGTATACGTGTAATTCACAATAATATATGTTGTTGTAGTAACCGAGCTGTCCATACTTCATACCGCAAGTATATTGAGATTACTATAATTTTTGGTATATATTCAACATTTGTCTAGATGCTATAATCCAACTGGTGGGGCCTACCAATCTTTATAGGTCTTGACCTGTATAGCTTGAAGTACGTACGTATGAACTCGACTTTGATATCTTGCCAATGATTTTCTCTCCGCAGTTACATTTGCCAGAATGGTGGCCCGGTACTCTTGTTTTGTGTGCCGGTATTATGGCGATTGGATTTAGTTTGTACCGCAGACGCTCTAGTTTTGTGAGTATGAGTGCTCGTGCTCTTCGGGTATTCCTGCTACTTATATTTTTGTCTGTAACTGTGGCTGTTATACCTCAATTTTCTATTGCCCAAGGATACAAATTGCTGAATTTCGGTGTACTCGGAGCTGTTAATGTGACACCCTTAGCATATGTACCAATAGTTCTTGCCGCCGGTTGGTGGGGATATGGATGCGCGATTTTACTAGGACTGACCGGTAGTTTAGCTCATTCCCTTTGGCATGGTTTGTACTTGTTCACTGTTTTGGAATGGGCTATGGTAGCA
This sequence comes from uncultured Anaerolineales bacterium, assembly GCA_913040765.1. Classification (GTDB taxonomy): domain Bacteria; phylum Chloroflexota; class Anaerolineae; order Anaerolineales; family UBA11657; genus UBA11657. The sequence continues at coordinate 14,543 of CAJWIA010000003.1, forward strand.
GTTATAGTAACTTTCTTGATGCGACAGGATTACATTGGGAAATTACCTATGATCACCCGTAATCCGCTTCCGGCTGCCCTGGTAGCGGCCTCTCTTCTATGGCCTCTGCAACTTGCCTATCTAATCTTAGATACTGGCCCAAAGGGTTTGGCTCAACCAGATTTGCTTGCGGCTGTCTGGGCAGGTGGAGCACCTTCATTGTTTAGCAATCTTTTCTTTGCTGGTATTGTTGGCGAACTTGCTCGTAGGATTGCTCCCTATCGCTGGTTCAATCGTACTCCTCGCAGAATACCGCCTTACGCAACAAATCTTAATCGGCGTTTGTTATTTGCACTATTACCAATGACCATCTTTGGTATTGCTTTACTTTCTTGGGCGAACACGCGAATAGTATCAAATGCAGCCACTGAATTAGTCGTTGATCAAATGACACGTGATGCTAAAAATGCTGCGGATGTTGTACCATTTTTTATCCGTACTGGTGAGAGATTGGTATTGGATTTGTCCAGTGACCCAAGTTTATATGGACAAGACATGACGGATCTAACAAAGCATTTGTCACAGGGCATTAGTACGATACCTTATTTCAATCAATTAGTATTCTTTGACACATATGGTAGGCCGGTGACAGGATATCCTGAAAATGATGTGAGTTTGCTTGAATTAACTGCTGGAGAGATTGTTGCGGTACAAAATGGTTTGCAAGAACGTCAATTAGGTCATGAGCTTGTATTCCCAAACCAGAAAGATGCGCCTGTACTAGTATCATTTGTATCTCCAGTTGTTGAACCAGACACTGATGTGTTGATTGGAGTGCTGCTTGGTCGAGCTAATGTAGTGACTAGCCCTCTTATGATTCCTGCGATAAAGAGCTTGCAGGGTCTACTTGTTGGTTCAGGTATAGGGTTCATCACTGATGGCCAAGACCGTATTATTTATCATCCTGACCCTAATTTGGTGCAAAACGTGTGGCAACCCGATTTCAGCGCCGAGACACTTAGGACATCCTCATCTAACGGTATAGCATATAGTGACCGTGATGACGATGGATTAAGAAGATTGATATATTATTTGCCTGTTCAAGACTATCCTTGGAAGATAGTGATTGAGGTACCTTTTTCCTCAGTATTAGTGCAGACTACAGAAATTTTAGGTCCGCTTACGCTTTTACTATTGGCTGTAGGAGCGATAGCAATTCTGTTTTTGTTGGCAATCAGCAGTCGAATGACTTTGCCGCTAGGATTATTAGCTGCTGCTACTGAAAAGATTACAGAAGGTAATCTGGCTGATCCAGTAGATATAGATGGTCCGGATGAGGTTGGTAGACTAGGTGAGGCGTTCGAACGCATGCGAACTCGTGTGCGTTCTCAGGTTGATGAGCTCAACATTTTATTAGAAGCTTCGCGTGCTGTGGCAGGGAGTCTAAAGCTAGATGAATGTCTTCCGCCAATATTAGATGGTGCCCTGAGTGTAACTGATGCTGTAGGAGCACGGTTGCTACTAAAGTCTTTTAATGGCAAGAAGAGTAATGTGCAAACTTATTCAGCCGGTTCTGCATCCGATGATATGAGTGTTTTTGATGATAATATATTTGAATTGGTCGAGCATGACAGTCAAATTATAGCTATAGAGAACGTATCGCGTGCTCGTGCAGTTCTTGATATTAGGCCTGGCAAACATTCTTTACAGGCCATATTAGCTTTACCAGTACAACATGAAACCAGTCTAATTGGAGTACTATGGTTGGGCTATAGTAATCCACACATTTTCTCTCGATCCGAATCAGATTTGTTGATGACTCTAGCTGGTCAAGCTGCAGTTGCTGTAGCCAATTCTAGGTTGTTCGAAGCTAGCGAGGGTGGTCGGCAGCAGCTTGATGCTATTTTGACGGCAACTCCTGATGCCATTATTGTTACAGATCCCAGGCTGCGTTTAGTTCTAGTGAACCCAGCTGCGGAGGACATTTTTGATTTGCAGGGTACGGAAATTGTTGGTAGGAGGATAAATGAAATTATTCATCAACCGCAGTTAGCTGTAGCACTTCATTCAAGTGATGAACGTACATCATCCCATGAGATAAAGCTTCCAGATGGTCGGACTTTTTCTGGATCAACATCTTCAATTGTCCGTCAGGATGGATCGATTATTGGGCGTTTAGCTGTACTGCGAGATGTAACGGAATTTAAGAATCTAGATCAGCAAAAGACAGATGCAATAGAAGCAGTTAGCAATGACTTAAAGGGCCCATTGGCTTTAATGCAAGGCTATTCTACTATGTTGCCAATGGTTGGGAAGCTTAACAATCGCCAAAACGAATTTGCTGAAAAAATCGCAGCTGGGGTTGAGCAGATGAGCAATTTGATTGAAGATGTGCTTGATTTGCATCGTATCGAATCTGATATAGGATCCAGTATGCAAGCTTTAGATATGGGAGAGATAGTTCAGGATCAGATAGAAGAAATCAAACCAGTTGCGGTATCCAGAGGCATACAGCTTGTATGTTCTGTGGAAAATAGTATCGAGGTTATTTCAGGCGATAAAAGTATGCTTCGTAGAGCTATCAGACATTTGTTGGACAATTCACTCCAGTACTCTTCTTCTGGCGGTACAGTACAAGTAAATGTACAGATGCTAAAGTCTGAAGTAGAAATATCCGTAGCGGATGATGGGATTGGTATATCACGAGCTGATCAGGATAGACTTTTCGAGAAGTTTTATCGTGTTTATGGTCAACAAGATACTGATTCGGTAGGGAGTGGTTTGGGTTTGTCATTTGTAAAATCAATTGCTGAACGTCATGGTGGACGAGTATGGCTTGAGAGTCAACTGGGCCAAGGCAGTACGTTCTATTTGGCACTTCCTACAAATATCAATGAATGATTCTAGGTAGATCCTGAAAAAAGTTATTTTTTATTTTAATATACCTTCTATAATTTATTTATATTTACAATAATTAATCGATGTGGTAGACTGTTGTCCTGCGAGCAGCATGATACTTCTCGCTTTCCGCTCCTAGTTATTATCATCCAGGATAATAAGGGGGTATATACCGAGGAAAGAGGTGAATTTACAGTGAGAAATTACGAAATTGCGGTCATATTAAGTCCAGATCTTGACGACAAATCCTTGCCTGATATGAAGGAAACTATTAAGGATTGGATATCGTCTTCTGGAGGAGAAATTGTTTTGACAGATGATAGAGGTCAGCGTAAGTTGGCATACCTGATAAAGAAAAAGAGAGAAGGATATTATATATCCTGGTATGCAAGCCTTTTGCCATCTGGCCCATCTGCAATAGAACAAAATATGCGTTTAAACGAGAATATATTACGATTTATGGTAATCAAATCGGATGTGCCTGTGCAAGTTGATGAAAAGTCGCTTCCGGTTGATGCTGACAGTAATGTAGCTGAACCAGTAGTATCAATTGAAACATCAGAAGAAATTACAGAAGGTAATGAAGGTACAGATGCATCAGCAGATCAGTCATTGGATGAAAAAAATGAAGGGGAGTCTGGATAATGGCATTTTACCGTGGTTCCAATAGGAATAGGTCATATAATAGGCGACCAAGTGTATGTCAATTTTGTGCCGATAAGGTTACTCAGTTGGACTATAAGAATCTGGATATTGTAGCCAGACAAATTGATCCAGAGGGTAAAATACGGCCGCGAAGGCGTACCGGCACCTGTGCACGTCATCAGCGTATGGTAGCTATTGCCGTAAAACGTGCAAGACATATGGCTCTACTAGCTTTTGATAAAGGCACTTGGATTTAGATATAACTCTTCTAATTCATATTAATAAAAATGGGTAGTAAAACGGGTCAAAGACCCGGGGAATTATCGCGACGGCGTGTGAGTCGGTCTGCTCGTGATCGCAAGCTTCGAACATGGCTGCTGTCTGCCACAGCGGGCGTTGCGGTAATGTTATTTGGATTGCTAGGATATGGTATTGTAGAAAAATACTGGATTATCCCGCAAAAGACTGTTGCCACTGTTGGTGAGCATGAAATTTCCCTTGAGTTATTACAGCAGCATACTCGCTATCGAAGGTCACAGATGTTAAATCAATATATCTCCTATTTAGATGTTCTTCAATATGCTGGAGAGCAGCGAAACCAAGTCCAGGATTTGCTGGATCAGATTGATACAGAGCTAAAGAATCCAGTCGTGCTTACAAGAAGTATTATGGATGAATTGGTTAACATGTACTTAATTCTTGATGAATCGCGTACGCGAAACATAGTTCTCACTGAAGATGAAATTGAAACTGCTATAAAGATGTTTTTTGGTTATGACTCCAGTGCAACAGATTTATCTTCATCTATTAGAGAAACTGATGACATAATTAGTGCTACGCAGTCTGCAAACATTCAATCTCCGACTGCGACTCCATACACTATGGATGCATATAGGGAAAACTATAAGAATTATATGGATGAAATAGAAGTTGATACTGGAATGAGTGAAAGTACATTCAGATCGTTGTTCGCAAGTAAGCTTCGCACTGAAAAATTGCGTGGTGTCATAGGACAAGAGCAAGATTATCCAGAAGAGGAGCAAGTGCATGTCAAACATATATTGCTGTCTTTGGATAATCTAGATGCAGCGTCAAGTATACTTGCTCGTGCTTTAGAAGGCGAGGATTTTGATGAATTGGCCATGCAGTTCTCTGATGATGAGTCTAATGCTAATATTGGTGGAGACTTGGGTTGGATTGCTAGAGGTCAGATGGTGAATAGTTTTGAGCAAGTCATATTTGAAGCAGAAAAGGGAGTATTGGCTGAGTTGGTAGCCACACAGTTTGGGCTACACATAGTCAAAATTGTCGAACGGCAAGTGAGGTCTTTACCCTCGAGTATTGTTGAACAACGACGAATGCTCGCCTTCAACGAGTGGCTTTTAGGTGTGCGGTCGACTACTAATATAGATATTTTAGATTGGTGGGAACCTTATGCCCCTACAAACCCCACTTTGCAGGATATGTACGATAAAATTGCCGAATCAAAATAGCTCGAACAGGGCATTTATTGATATATTTGGTTTTGCTGTCCTTCGCACTGAATTGTCTATATAACTTCATCTGGCTTCAAGCTGATAACTTGACTTGAACTATCACTGCTCATGTTAATACCATATACTGTATCAGCTACTTCCACAGTATGTCGATTATGAGTGATCAGGACAAATTGTGTGTTCTGACTAATTTCCCGTAAAATTGAACGAAAACGACCTACGTTACTCTCATCTAGCATTGCATCAACTTCGTCCAATAGTGCGAAAGGTGTTGGACTCACTCTAAGCAAAGCAAATACTAATGCACATGCAATTAATGCTCTTTCTCCGCCAGATAGAGCAGCTAGTCCTTGTTGGCGGCGCCCAGGCAGCTGTGCAATTATTTCTACGCCTGTATTGCTCAGGTCATTTTCGTCGTCAAGCTCCAGTCTACCACTACCTCCATCAAACAATCTCTTAAATGTTATCTCGAATTCTTTTGCAACAGCATCAAATGTGTTGCGGAATTCGCGTTGCATCAACTCGTCTAATTCGGATATTACTTGGCGGAGCTGATTTGATGCAGAATCAAGGTCTTCAATTTGTGAAGATAAGTGTTCGTGTCGATCCTTTACTTCGTCATATTCTTTCATTGCATCCGGATTGATTCCACCAATTCTGCGCATTTGTATGCGAAGTTGATTTATAGAATCGTCAATATCATCTGGGAGCTCAGACACATAATCTAAACGTTCGACTATTTGATTAAAGGGTAATGGTACTGATCCTGTTATCTTTTCTCCAAATTCAATATCAGCTAGGCCAAAGTCATCATTGATTTGAGTTTGAAGTGAGTCAATATGATCCTGTTGACGCTGTAGTTCTAATTGTGCTTGTGCATGTCGATGTTCCATATTATGTATGGTATCCCTGAACTTACTTTCAGGACCATCATCACTGACCATTTTAATTTCAAGCGCATGAATTGTGTTTTCTTCCGGTTCAATGAGTTGTTGTAATTTAGCAATGTCCTGTTGAGATTTTCTCTGATACTCGCTTAGTTTTGTAATATTGGTCTCGATATCGGACATTTGCAAATCTAGTATTTTAAGCTGTGATTTGCGAGTGTCTATGCGATCAATTTCCGTCTTGTATACAGAATGTAGTTCCGCATCTCTTGTTTCCGCATCTTTTAATGCACGTTCAGCTACTGCTAGGTCTGTTTGGCAACTAGTTAAAACACTAGATATATCACCAGTATCTACAGCCAAGGCCAAATCATGAAACTCTTGAGATTGTTTTTCTAACCCCAAATGCTTTATTGTCAGTAGTTCAATTTCTTTCGAACCAGTTAGTATTTCTTCATCAATTTTGTTCAATCGAGCTTGTAGTGTTTCTATCATTTGCTTAGTCCAGTTATGGTGGGATTGTGCTCTCTCTAACTCAATAACCGTAGCATCTCGTTCAGTAGAAACATTTAGTTCATGGTCCATTAATTCGTCTAGCGCAGGCTGGAAATCGTCAAAGATATCTCTAGTTTCCCTTAGTTTGGATACAAGTTTATTCTTTGTTTCTGATAGCGCGTCACGTTTTGCATTGGCAGCATCTATTTGATCAGGTAGATTTCGTGCTTCTCGGGCGAGTACTAGGACATCTGCTTCTTTTGCCTTACCTACAATTGCAGGTCCATTTGCATAATAAACTTCACCATCCCGGGTTACAGTCATTGCTCCAAATGGAAGCTGTTTAGATATGATCTGTGCAGATGAACTATCAGCACAGATTGCTGTGTTAGATAGCAATATGCTTATAGCATCACGATATTGCTTGTCACATTTTATTAAGTCAGTAGCCCAACCTATGAATCCGTCGGTTTTCACAGTTAGCAATGATTTTTGAACACGCAGTTTATCAAGAGGGAGTATCGTAGCTCTACCACCATGTTTTTCGAGTAATTCTTTGACAAAATCAACGGAAGAATAATTTTCCAAAAATATAGCTTGTATGTTTTTCCCTAATGCTGCACCTATTGCTGTCTCCAAATCTTGGTCAACAGTAATTATCTCAGCTACAGTACCTATATAACTTTGGAGAGTGCCTTTTTCAGCAGCTTGCCTAATGATTTCGAGTCCTGTAGATCCTTTGTCTTCTCCTATTCTTTGGTGAGAAATCCATTTTTGTTTGGTTTGCAGGCGCTCAGATTCGTCATTAGCTGCAGTCAACTTTTCTCCAATTTGCTCTACTTCTGTGCGGATACCATGCAGTGTTTTGGACAAATTGTTGCGCTTGCTTGTAGCACTACCAAGTTCTACTTGGGCTTCTTTGTTCTTATTCTCTAAATTAGCTAATTTTGTTGCTAATGTCTGCACATGTAAATCAGACTCTGTTAAATCTCTCTCTGATTCCTTGATGTCACTACTTATGTGCTGCCGATTATCACTTAACGCTTTGTGTTTAGCTTGAAAAGTTAGC
>CAJWIA010000004.1 GCA_913040765.1 uncultured Anaerolineales bacterium
GATCATATGACATATAGTGAATTTACATTAAAGGATCAGATAAAAACCGATACGACTTCATCCTTAAGTTGGATGATGTCACATTCTAAACGTCACATCTGGTCAGTTATTGGCATGATTATCCCATCATTTGCTAATGCTGCTCTTGCAGCATGGGTACCTGTTCTGATTGGAGCAGCTTTTGATGTTTTTGTCAGTACGCAGCCGAAACCTGATTATGAGCATCTTCTGTGGTCTTCAACCACGGTCGTGTTGACTCAGATAGCCCGAGCGGTTGGAATTCTCATGCGTAATATCTCAGCCGAGATAATAGGGCAGCGTATGGAGCGTGATACGCGCGATGAATTATATTCAAGCTTGATAGGAAAGAGTATGACATTTCACGATATGTATGCAGTGGGTGATGTAATGGCACGTGCAACCAACGATGTGAGAGAGATTAATCTCATGTTTAACCCTGGGCTAAATTTGGTTATTGGTTCAGCCAGCTTCCTGATAATGCCGGCAATGTTTGCTGTCTCTATACATGCGGAGCTAATGATAGTACCGCTTGCGTTTTTGGTATTGTATGTAATCGCATTATGGCAGTACTTAGCCGAACTAAAACCTATTTCAGAGAGAGTAAGACGAACATTTGGAGGACTTAATGCTCATCTTGTGCAAGTGATAGATGGAGTAGAGACAGTCAAAGGAGCTGCGCAAGAAGAGTACGAGACTAAGAGGTTCCTTGAAAGAGCAAAAGAATACCGAGATGCTTTTGTTGATCAAGGTTGTGTAGAAGCGCGTTTCATACCATTACTACTAATGGGTTTAGCGAATGCATTTGGATTTTGGCATGCGGTTACTTTGTTTAGATCGGGTGCTATCTCTGTTGGTAATGTGGTGGCATTCATGGGACTACTGTCTTTGTTCGGGTTCCCAGTATTCACATCCTTATTCTCTTATTCTCAGGTAGCCCTAGGTCTAGCGGGAGCACGGCGTATGTTGGAACTGATTACAGGTGAAACTAAACTTGATGAGAATGTGACTGGTCATGAAGGTGTAGTAAGTGGTGCTGTGAGATTCAAAAATGTTTCATTTGGATACACATCAGACAACAATGTACTAAACAATGTTTCGTTTAGCACTTCTCCTGGTCAGACTATCGCACTTGTTGGTCAAACCGGCTCTGGTAAGTCGACTTTGGTTAAATTGATAAACCGGATTTATGATGTGCAAAATGGTAGCGTCACAATTGATGACATAGATGTACGTGATTGGAATCTATCTTCATTGAGAAAGCAAATTTCTATCATTGAGCAGGATCTGTTCTTGTTTTCACGTAGTATTGCAGAAAATATAGCTTTCGGGCTACCTAGTGCGACCCAAACGCAGATTGAGACAGCGGCTCACGCAGCTCAGGCGCACGATTTCATTATGGATTTTCAGAAAGGATATAAAACTATCATAGGTGAACGTGGAACTAAACTGTCTGGGGGACAGCGTCAGCGTCTGGCTTTAGCTCGTGCATTTCTCACTGATCCAAGTATTCTAATTTTGGATGATTCTACTAGTGCGATTGATAGTGCGACTGAAGATCTAATTCAAAGTGCGATTCGTGAGGCATCTAAGGGTCGTACGACATTCTTGATTACACATCGCCTGTCCCAAATTCGCTGGGCTGATCTTATTGTGGTTCTTAGGCAGGGTGAAGTGACAGATGTTGGAGATCATAATTATTTGATGGCAAATTCGCTTGCATATAAGCGTATCTTCTCTCACTATATGGGCGAGCAAGATTTGTCAGGGCAGGGCAATTGAAATGTCATCTGTTTTTGGTGGGTTAGCTACTGATTCCTATGATCGTCACTATAGTGATAGTGACTTAATTCGTAGAATCTGGCATTACGTTCAGCCTCACAAAGCTAGATTAGCAACAGTTGTAATATCTTTGATATTGCTTTCTCTGCTAAGCGCGGCTTTTCCTGTGCTAGTAGCACAAGGAGTTGACCAGATAGCATCTGGTGGTGGGCAAGCTGTGCTGATTCGATTGATAGCAATCATTATGACCATAGGTGTAGTGGTGTGGGTATTGAACTACATACGTTTTAGAGGTTTTACTACACTGATCGGTGATGTCGTGTTGGAGATGCGCAGCAATGCCTTTAAAGCAGCGGTATTTCATGACCTTGCATTTTATGACGAACATATCTCCGGCAAGGTTATTAGTCGGGTGACTTCTGACACCCATGAGTTTGGTCAAACCATGCGACTGGTGGGAGACATTCTTAACCAACTAGCAGTAGTGCTGGTACTCCTAGTTGTGTTGTTTAGAATAGAGTGGCGTTTGGCATGTTTACAGTTGGTACTTTCCCCTCTGTTATTTTATTTAGTCAAAGGATGGAGAAAGATTGCGCGTAAGGTTACTAGACAAGGAACTAGAGCTATGGCCAACGTGAATTCAGCCATTCAGGAGGCCATCACAGGCATTAGTGTTGCGAAGAATTTTCGCCAGGAAGGGTCCATATATGGAGAATTCTCTGCAGTAAATGCAGAATCATATAGGATCAACTTTCGGAGAGGATTAGTACTTTCAACTGTATTTCCAGTGTTACATGGTCTTGTGGGTATAGGCGTAGCGTTAATGTTGTATGCAGGTGGCCGTGCTGCTGGTATAGGTCTAATTTCGGCTGGAGCCTGGTATCTTTTCGTATCAACTGTAGATCGTTTCTGGTTTCCTATCATGCAGCTAGCAGCCTTTTGGAGTCAGTTTCAAGGTGGATTGGCTGCATCCGAACGGGTGTTTGCTCTGATTGACGCAGAACCTATGGTATTACAAACTGAGAGTGCTGGGTCTACTCTTATCCCTGGAGATATTACATTCGAAAAAGTTGACTTTCATTATGAAAAAAATGAGCAAGTGCTTAACGAGTTTAGCCTGGAAATTTCTGCTGGCCAGAGCGTTGCTCTTGTTGGACATACTGGAGCCGGGAAATCATCATTGGTCAAATTACTGGCAAGATTCTACGAATTTCAGAGTGGACTCATATGTGTTGGTGGCAGAGATATCCGCACCTTTGATCTGCAAGATTATCGACGGCAAATCGGTATAGTGTCGCAGTCTCCATTTCTGTTCTCCGGAAGTTTGGCTGATAATGTGCGCTATGCTTGTCCAGAAGCTAGTGATAGTGACATCTTGGAAGTGGCTCACAGTATTGGTGATGGAGAATGGCTCTATGCACTTCCGGATGGTATAAAGACTGATGTAGGTGAGCGCGGCTCTCGATTATCTTTAGGACAGCGGCAGCTTGTGGCTTTGAATAGAGTTCTACTCCAAGACCCGATCCTGTTTTTGCTTGATGAAGCTACAGCAAGTGTTGACCCTTTCACTGAATCTCAGATTCAGGAAGCTCTTGATTTAATAGTCAAGAACCGCACCAGTATTTTGATTGCGCATAGATTATCTACAGTACGTTCAGCTGATGTAATTATTGTAATGCGTCGAGGTGAAATCATAGAACGAGGCAATCATAGTGCGTTAATGGATTCTTCTGGACACTATGCTGATTTATATAATACTTACTTCCGACACCAGTCGCTTGAGTATATCGAGGCTATTGGCAGAGATTAGTGTCAGCAGGTCTAATTAGAAGATAAGTCCTATTTCCCGGTCTGGACCTTAAGGATGCCGAGCAAATCTTCTAATAATGCGTACCCAGTTTCAACACGACCTGCTCCAGGGCCAATCAACGTTACATCTCCCAACAATTCTGTAGTGTATGTAATAGCATTGGTGGCACCACTAACTGAGTATAGAGGATGATTATGCGGCAGTAATTCTGGTTGGACACTTGCTTCACATCCATTATCTGTTTTATCCAGTACACCGATAAGTTTCCAGCGTTTCTTTTCTTTTGATGCAGCGTTGATATCTTTTTCTGTTATGTGTGTGATACCTGTGCAGGATACATCTTGCATTCTTAGCGGTACATTCATTAGTAGGTTTGCCAAGATTACTATTTTTCCAGCGGCATCATGGCCTTTTACATCCCCATCTGGATTGGCTTCAGCATAACCAAGACCTTGTGCTTGAAGTAATGCTTCGCTGTAGCTCATGCCAGTTTCCATTTGAGTAAGAATATAATTTGTCGTGCCGTTAAGTATGCCTTCTACTTTAGTGATTCCAGCTCCTTGCATAATATCCATACCGACACGTAGAACAGGAGTGCCACTCATTACCGTGCCTTCCACTCCAATTTCTACATTGTGTTTGTGTGCTAGATCAATTAATTCTGGGAAATATAATGCTATTGGACCCTTGTTAGTGGTTACCACATGTTTTCCAGACTGGAGAGCTGCCCGAGTGTGTGTCAGCGCTGGTTCTCCAGTTTCTAAATCAGTATAGCTAATTTCTATTACGATGTCTGCGTTGCTATCTTGTATAGTCTGCAGAGAATCCCATCCCTGATTCGGAGCCGTGACTCCTTCGAGATTGTTAGTATTATCTATTGAATCTAACAGTTCGGATATGGATAACCCATCAGGATCATAGCAGCTACCTTTGTGCATATCACTAATTGCTACAACGACAAATTTTGTATCAAATCGCTCTTCCAGCCAGGAGCTACGGTCAAGCAGAATTTTTGCAAGACCTTGACCGACGTTTCCAAAGCCTATTAGTGCTAGTCTGTAAGTGTTCATAATATTTGCTCTACGTTGTTTTTACTAGAATTAGATCGAGATATTTGTTATATGCATTAAATTGATATGGGCAAACACTAGAACTTATTCACTCTGAAAACCAAGCTGGTCAACTTCTGGTTTAGGGAAGTCAAAGCCTTCTAAATCAGGAAAATGAACCACTGTTTCTATCGCTGTCCAAGGAATTAACGCGCACGCGTCTGCTGTAATCTCGTCTTGTGGTCCTGATTCTGAGTGCGCAAGTTGAGGTAGATTATAATCTGGCAATTCTACCCACAAGCCTATGCTATCATATCCCTTCAGACGCACATAAATTTTTTTGTCCCTAACACCAAGACCTTTGAGTGGCTGCCCATCTCGCTGTACAAGTAAAACAATGTCATCAATAGCATTATCTATATTCATACTAAGTTCCTCTCTATAATATACAAGACTTTTTAATCGTTCATGCTCATGATAATATACACCAATTTGTTTGACAGTAAGTTATGACTATAGAATTTATGTTGTGCAGAATTGATCGTCAAACTATCCATAAACATCTAGGTTGCGGTATCATGTACTTCTCATGAACATACATATAGTCACCAGGACAGTTTGAGATGCCTACAATATTAATAGTGGAAGACGATGACACGGTGCGTGAAGTATTGTCGGCAGGATTAGAGTCTGAGGGATATGAAGTAATCCTAGCTGACAATGGACTTGATTGTTTGAAACAGGCAAAAGAAGAGGGTCCTGACCTAATATTGTTAGATTTGATGCTTCCGGAAATGGATGGTCTTTCTGTATGTCGTGCGCTGCGGCGTAATTCCGATGTGCCGATAATTATGCTTACAGCTCGCGGTACGGAGATGGACAAAATTGTTGGGCTTGAAACAGGTGCTGACGATTATGTGGTCAAACCATTTAGTCTAGGAGAATTACTAGCGCGTATTAGATCACTTTTACGACGTATTAGGAATGACAAGCAAGAAACTCAAATGCAATTGACCTCAGGCAATATCAGTCTTGATCTTACGTCTCGTCGTGTATCCAAAGATGATGCGGAGGTACATCTGACACAAAAGGAATTCAACTTGCTAGCTGAACTTATGAGGAATAAAGGAGCTGTTTTATCACGCGATTTGTTGTTGGAAAAAGTGTGGGGTTACATCTATGTTGGTAATACACATACTGTTGACGTACATATACGCTGGTTAAGAGAGAAAATAGAGGTTGATCCATCTAAGCCCGTCCGAATAGTAACAGTGCGTGGTGTGGGATATCGGTTTGAGGAATGATGAATAGTTTAGTGCTGCTTATAACAATCTATTTATTATTTGTTTTATTATTTATACGCTATTACGTACTATCGAAACGACGTATAGATGCTATGCGACGCCAAGTAAAGGTATTAACTCATGATCTAGAGACAAAATCTGAGGTAAAGAAAGTGCAGAGTGCAAGGTGGCAGGCTGCTAGCAGTGTACTGGAAGAAGCTTTGCTTTTCATTGATTCTGAGCTCAATGTGTTATATGCAAGTCCTATAGCTGTGCAGATTTTCGGTGACATATCGGATTCGGGAGTTAGTATTGTGAGTTATACACACTCTGATGAGTTTGAGTTGGAATGTCGTGGAGTAGTGTCAGGTGAAACTGACGAAGAATTATATGAATGGCAATCTGAGTTTCAGGATAGTGTTTTCCAGGTACGAGCATTAAGATTCGATTATGGAGCTGTTCTTGCGTTGTCTGATATTTCTAACTTACATCATTTGGAACAGGCTAGGCGTGATATGTTTGCAAACATATCGCATGAATTGCGCACACCGTTGACTTCAATTCGTTTGCTTTTGGATATGCTGCTGACCCGAGAACAGTCTGTGGACACCATATCTGCTCTTGAAAAAATGACTACCGAGACTGAGACATTGAAGGAAATGGCGCAAGAGTTGCTTGACATATCACTGATAGAGTCTGGGCGGTTTGCCATTAAGTTGGACTCCACTACTGCAGCTGCACTGATAATGTTAGCAATTGAGCGTTTGCAACCTCAGGCTAAATTGAAATCTATACATTTTAGAGTGCTCGAATGTACAGATGTCTCAGTATGGGCTGATGCGGACCAAATACAAAGAGTCTTAGGCAACATATTTCATAATGCTATCAAGTTCACGCCTCCGGATGGTAGTGTGATTGTTAGTGCAATTGCCGAGGATGAGTACGTGCGAATTGAAACACAGGATTCTGGTCCTGGAATCCATCCAGATGATTTACCACGTATTTTTGAACGTTTTTTTCGTGCAGACCGTACTCGGAAAGGTGCTGGAACTGGACTAGGTTTAGCAATTGCCAATCATGTTGTACAAGCCCATGGTGGGGAGATATGGGCTGAAAATACGCCTGAGACTGGTGCAATGATTAGCTTTACATTGTTACGAGCAGACAAATAACCTCATTTCCTTAATTAGTTTAGAGATACCAAAATTCGCATAAATTGATTCATGCAAACCCAATGTAAAGGGCATTTCTCTAAATTCACTCGATTAGTTTGATGTAGGAACATTAACAATACTTAACCAAAAATTTATCTACTATTAACCCCGAGTCATTTTTTCCATCTCGTAATTAGGGTATAGTGTCTACATGCGAGTGACAGGTCGTCGATACATCATCATTATCTTTGTGATCGGAGCTTTGGCACTAAGTGCATGTGGTGCAGAAATAAGCAGGTCGCAAAATGCTAATATGGTGGATAGTGTCACTTTGACAAATAAGGGATCCGATACCATTGTCAATTTAGCGTTAGCATGGGCTGAGGCTTACCATGTGACATACCCAAATATTAGTGTATCTGTAACCGGTGGAGGATCTGGGACAGGTATAGCTGCAATGATAAATGGTACTGTAGACATTGCAAATGCATCTCGAAAGATGAAGGAAAAAGAAGTTGCTAATGCCAAAGAGAATGGTTTCGTACCAGTGGAATATGTTATAGCGCGCGATGGCATAGCGGTGATAGTAAATCCGCAGAATCCGATTAATCGGCTTACATTACAACAATTGTCTGATATTTTTAGTGGCAAAATCACTAATTGGGTAGATGTAGGAGGCGAGAATCGTCCAATTGTTTGTCTATCACGTGAAGTTAACTCAGGTACGCATGTGTATTTCCTGGAGTCTGTAGTTCGTATGGGTAATAAGAATGATGAAACTTTCTTTTCTCCAAGTACTTTGCTGTTACCCTCATCGGAGGGTATAACATCCGAAATATCCCATAATCCGAACGCTATAGGCTATGATGGTCTCGGATATGTGACAGATGCGGTAAAGACCGTCGCTGTATCTCCAAGCGATGATGGCTTATATATTATACCTACAATCAAAACTGTGATTGACAATACATACCCTATTTCACGTTCACTGTATATGTACTTACCAGAAGAAGCGACTGGATATACCAAGGATTATATTGACTGGATTTATAGTGAAGAAGCACAGTCAATTGTCGAGGAACTAGGCTTTGTACCTGTAAATTAGAATGTAAGAGTAAAGTGACTGGAACAGATATTAGGAAGAATGACAAAACTTGTGAATAGGAAAATGACCTTCAATACCAAATATCGTCAACTGCTTGAATTTGTTGTGGAAGCAATTATCCGTATTTCAGGTTATTCGGCAGTTGTGTTTGTCGGTCTTATCTTTCTTTTCTTGATGCAGGAGTCACTACCCACTTTTGGAGAAATACAAGCTAGGGATTTGTGGAGTCAACGATGGTATCCTATTGAGAATTATTTTGGAGTTCTACCACTCCTAAGCGGATCTCTAATCATTACACTTGGAGCAGCTTTGATCGCTATTCCTTTTGGGCTTATGACTGCAATATTTATTGCGGAAATTGCACCTCTCTGGTTACGCGAAATATTAAAACCGTTAGTAGAAATCTTAGGAGGTGTACCCTCAGTTGTGCTAGGTTTTCTGGGGATTACTGTGTTAGCACCTCTAGTGCGTGAAGAGCTTTATCTTCCTACGGGTCTTACTGCATTTACTGGTGCCGTACTATTAGCGGGTATGGCCATTCCTACTATTGTTAGCGTAGCTGAAGATGCATTGGATGCTGTTCCTAAAGCATATAGGGATGCGGCACTTGCTCTTGGTGCTACACGTTGGCAAACAATCTGGCGTGTGACCTTGCCAGCAGCTAGGTCAGGGGTGTTGACAGCAACGATGTTGGGAATCGGTCGTGCTATTGGGGAAACTATGACGGTAATGATGGTGACCGGAAATGCACCACAGATGGTATCCGGGCTAGGTTCGCTTTTTATTTCGCTTCGTACTATGACTGCCACTATAGCAGCCGAGATGGGAGAGGTGGCGAATGGAAGCTTACATTATCATGTACTTTTTTCTATCGGACTTATATTGTTCCTTATTAGCTTGACAGTAAATATTGCTGCTTCGGCAGTATTATTCCGTGCACGTAAACGTACAGAGAGATTGCTGTCTTGAAATAGCTTTAAGCGATATGATACGTTTATCTAGACACCATACAGAGCGAATAGCATTTTCAGTCATAGGCTTAGCAGCTGTAGCTACAGCTGTCCCAATAATTGTGATAGTAGGCTCTATCTTTTTCTCAGGCGCAGAAGCTGTGTCATGGCAATTTTTGTTAGAGATGCCGCGTGATGGCATGAGATCGGGTGGTATATGGCCCGCTATTATTGGGACAGTCTATCTTGTGGTTGGTACTGGCCTTATATCAATACCTCTAGGAATAGCATCAGCAATCTATCTCTCAGAATATGCAACTGATAGTTACTGGACGCGTATGATCCGTCTGGCAATTGTAAATCTGGCAGGTATTCCTTCGGTAGTATACGGGTTGTTCGGATTGGGACTATTCGTACTATTTCTAGACCTGGGTTCTTCAATAGTCGCAGCCTGTCTTACACTTTCAATTATGACTATCCCGGTAATAATTAGTACAGCGGAGGAAGCGTTGCGATCGGTACCTCAAAGCTTCCGGGTGGTCAGTGTTGGTATGGGGGCTACACGATGGCAGACTATTCGTCGAGTAGTGCTTCCTCAAGCATTACCGGGTATTCTCACCGGTGTGATTCTTGGTTTGAATAGAGCAGCTGGCGAAACTGCTCCAATTCTTTTTACGGGCGCTGCATTCTTTCTGCCCAAGTTACCTAATTCTATTTTCGATCAGACTATGGCATTACCCTATCATCTTTTTGTTATATCCACCCAAGTGCCAGAAATGCCTATCACGATTCAATATGGTACAGCGACTGTACTCATCACGTTTGTACTGACCATGAATATATTGGCTGCAAGTGTGCGCAGCTGGCAGCGTCGTAAACGAGAATGGTAGGATACTACAATGTTCGATAATCCTAAAATTAGAATAAATGAGCTGTCAGTAGAATATGATGATGGTACTCAAGCTCTGAGTGATGTTTGTTTGGATATCCCTAAAAATGCTATAACAGCTCTATTTGGTCCAGCCGGGGGTGGTAAGAGCACCTTGCTCCGTACTCTAAATAGACTAAATGATCTTCTCGATGTAAGTATATCTGGCGAAGTTATTCTCGACGATATTAATATCTTCGATAGGAACGTGGATGTAATTTCGCTTCGTAGGCGAGTTGGCATCGTTTTTGCTCAGCCTATACCCTTGCCCTTTTCAATTCGAAAAAATATAACTTATGGTTTGGAATTAGCTGGGGAGCGACGTCGAGCGAAGTTGGATGATGCAGTTGAAGGAAGCTTACGTTCATCTGCATTGTGGGACGAAGTGAAGGACAGACTGAACGATTCTGCTACTGCATTATCTGGAGGACAACAGCAGCGACTGTGTATTGCTAGAGTGTTGGCTCTAGCACCTGAAGTATTATTGCTTGACGAACCTACTTCAGGTCTTGATCCTATTTCCACCGCAAAAGTCGAATCTTCGCTTCAGATCCTTAAGCAGGACTATACAGTTGTTATTGCTCCTAGCAGTATTCAGCAGACGGCTCGCATTGCTGATTTGGCAGTATTTATGCTACAAGGAGAATTGGTGGAATGGGGAAGAGGTAAAGACCTGTTTAGTGCTCCACGTGAAAAGCAGACAGAAGAATACATTACCGGTCGGTTCGGATAGGTAAAATACAATGTCAGATGAGATAACTTTCCAGATTGAGCAGCTAAACTTCTATTATGGTAATACGCAAGCTTTACGTGATGTAACCTTGACAGTATTACCGCGTGAGATTACGGCTCTTATTGGGCCTTCGGGATGTGGTAAATCTACTTTTCTACGTTGTCTTAACCGTATGAATGATACTATTACTGACACTAGAATTAGTGGTAGCATCGTTCTAAATGGTCAAAATATTTATGCGCCAAATATTGATGAAACTGAATTGCGTCGTCAAGTAGGTTTAGTCTTCCAGAGACCCAATCCATTTCCACAATCTATTTTTGATAACGTAGCCTTTGGTCCACGTGTGTTGGGAATAGCTTATGGTAATGACTTACAGGAATTAGTTGTGCAGTCGCTGCGTGCAGCTGCCCTATGGGATGAAATAAAGGAGGATTTGAAACAACCGGCTTTGTCTCTATCATTAGGTCAACAGCAGCGTTTATGTATAGCCCGTGTATTGGCGGTTACTCCGGATGTAATCTTAATGGATGAACCATGCTCTGCTTTGGATCCTATTGCGACAAATCAAATAGAGGAACTGATACAGGAACTGAAGGAACACTACACTATTGTCATTGTGACTCATAATATGCAGCAGGCGGCTCGTGTATCCGATAAAACCGGGTTTTTCTGGTTAGGCGAATTGATAGAATTTGATGAGACTACAACTATTTTCACGCGACCATCGTTGCAACAAACTGAAGATTATGTTACAGGTCGTTTTGGTTAGGCATGAAAATTGCTATATTGTCAGACATACACTCTAATATTCATGCTTTAGAGGCAGTGTGACCCATATTGTAATTAGAGGAGTAGGATTATGGACAACATTCAGACTCGTGCTACTTTAGACGAACATCTAAAAGATATCAAAGATGACATAATACGGTTGAGTAGTAGGGTAGATACTGCTGTTGATAAAGCCATAAATGCTTTTGCTGCTTGTGACGTGGAGCTTGCTCAAGAGGTTATTGCAGAGGATGTCCATATTAATACAAAGCGTTTCGAGCTTGAGGAGCAGTGCTTACATATTATGGTCACTCAGCAGCCTGTGGCTGTAGATTTGCGACTTATTATTGCAACTATGCTTATCGTAACTGAGTTGGAGCGCATTGGCGATTACGCTGCAGGTATAGCTAAGTTGGCTGTGCGTGTGGAAATGGTTCCAAAACGGGATATTCCCAATGCTATATATCAACTGACTAGTCAATGTCGTGACATGTTAAGAAGGGCGATGGTAGCCTATACAGAACACGATGCAAATTTAGCATATGCTGTAGCAGACAATGATGACAGTCTTGATACTCAACATAGGCTATTGTTCCATAAGCTTGTGGGAGAAACTCGTGATGCCAGTCACTCGACTGATTACTTGTTATCCGTTCTGTTTGTGGCTCATAATATAGAACGGATTGGAGATAGGTCAACTAATATAGCTGAGAGGGTCATTTTTATGACTAGCGGTAAACTGACAGAGTTTTAACCAGATTTTCTCATTGCTGAATGCTTGAATGCTTGCTGAGTACAACATGAATTTGTTGGGTTTTCACAATAAATAATTGTTAATTGTCTTCATTGTGTTAGCTTCACTTAATAACATCATTTGTCATTAATAACCTCAATCATAAGCTGAGGGTAATCTGTAACAACACCATCTATTCCTTGTTGTATTACAAGTTCCATTTGATCGGATTCATTGATGTTTACTACGTGGACTCTTAAACCTCGTAGATGTGCCGATTGTATTAGATTAGGTGTAATAAGTTGTAAGCCGTACCAAATTGGTGGCAACTTCACTAAATGAAATCTTGGGCTATAGATAGGGGTCAAGAATGCTGCATTCAGTGCAGTAAATACCTTTTGCTCTTTACCACTAGCGGACGTGGCTATTTCTGGACACGTTTTTCTAAAATGTTCAAGTACCAAATCATTATCGGCCGCTACTAACACCTTTTGATTCATATTGTAGTCTCGTATATTCATACAGAGAAGGTTTGCTGCAAACAATTCATCATCCTTAATATCAACATATATTTGTATGCTATCTATTTCTGCAAATACTTCAACAATGGTTGGCATGGTGATACCCTGGCCACGGTATTTGAATGTTAATCCAGCGTCCTGAGACCATTGATAACCTGCGTCTAGATTTTGTAACTCAGT
This sequence comes from uncultured Anaerolineales bacterium, assembly GCA_913040765.1. Lineage (GTDB taxonomy): Bacteria > Chloroflexota > Anaerolineae > Anaerolineales > UBA11657 > UBA11657. The sequence continues at coordinate 13,018 of CAJWIA010000004.1, forward strand.
TAAAGTTAGCTGATTCACAGCCCCAAATCCATTGGTGGTTCGCTCTACAGTACTATCATGAATAGCAACAAGTGTGTTATCTAAGCTCATTCGTGCATCCATTTGTATTGCATCACTGCCGATTACTTCAGATTGTTGGAAAGCGTATAGAGTGTTTTCTGGCCAGAGTCCTAAGCCTCCTCTATAAGCTATTATTTGTGTGGTATTCCCATTTTCACTCTTGTTATGGAAAGGATGGTTCGGTGCAGATTGTGCTGATGTTGTAAGCAGTCCATAGGTAAATAGACACATCAATATGATAACTATAATTGCTACAAAAGATCTTTGTGTTTTCTTATTTAACTTTGTCTGGACAATCAAAACAGAATTATTGTGACCGTGAGTGACGTTTCTTGCCTTTATACATTGGAGCAGTGATAGGGCATATGGTACTTATTGCAGGATTTAAAAGACGGCTTTCTAACCTAGTACCAAGGTCAGATTTGTCAGCAGATGTCGTGATAACAGTAGGAAGACGTGTCACATATCGATGGTCAATAAGCTGCATTAGTTTTTCTCGCGCCCATGGAGTAGCACTTTCCATTGTAAGATCATCTAGGATGAGTAGTGGTGTGTTACGTAGTTCTGCAAACTGTTTGTCGAAGCGCACCAGTGAGTCTGGACTGAATGTGGCTCGCAAATGATCAAGCAGATCCGCCGAAGTGATAAATAGGGCTGGACTGCCATTCCGCACGCGATAGTTAGCTACCGCAGCCGCCAAATGTGTTTTCCCACAACCGTGACCACCAATTAATAACAGCCATCCTTCTGGATGTTCGGCAAAGCTCTTTGCAGCTGTGGTTGCAATATCTAGGCGCTTGTGATGTTCCGACGGGATTTTACCTGCTCGAGATTCGAAAGTTTCAAAGGTTTGTCGTGAATGTATAGGTAGAGAGGACAAGTCGGTTTGGTCGGAGTCAGCTCTACGAAAATCAGGTGCTCGTATGATTAATTTACGTACTAAGTCTATATCTACAAGTCGACTTCTGATGCGCGGTTCTATACTTTCTAGGTTCACATTGCAGGTTATTACAGTTGGCAGGGCTGCATTATATCTATGATTGATTATTTGATAAAGTTTTTCTTGAGCCCACTGGGTTGGATTCTCAGCACCAAGGTCATCAAGTATTAACAGGAATATATTGCGTGTTTGTTCAAACAAATCATCATAATCAATGGTAGATCCTGGAGCGAATGTAGAGCGTAGGTGATCAAGCAAATCAGGAGTGTTCACAAATAGCACATCCTGACCTTGAGACAAGCAATGATTGGCTATAGCAGCTGCAAGGTGAGTTTTTCCACATCCATAGCCCCCATGTAACATGATCCATCCTTCAGGTTTGTCTGCAAAACGACGTGCCTGTTCAAATGCTCTCTGCAAACTATCCTTTTGTCTTGGTTCTGTTGTGTTACCTGAAGGAATGAAGCTATCGAATGTCTTTTTAGACAGTGGTCCTAAACTAGAGAAAAGTTGTTTTTGCTCAGTAATTACACGTTGTATGTCTTCAAACCGGCAAGTACAAGGATACAGCCGGCCAAAATCTGGGTCATCTATGTCGGTATTCGAGCTTACAAAACCTATACCAAGGCAATTAGGGCAGTCCGCATCTCCCAATCCAGCCATATTTGTAGAGCTGCTGTTAACTGTCGAGGTACTCGAGGTATTTGCGGCGAGTTTTTTCAGTATCTGATTTGCCTTTTCCATATTGACTATCCTTTCCTTCACGCTTCCAGCGTTTGAGGATGGCGTCCACATAACTCCAAGAGCGTGCATTATTTTCTACAGCTAGCCTAATCGCTTCTCTCAACCAAAAATCTGGAAATTCCTTTTCTGCTTCTAGTAATTTGTCTGCCATGAGCGGGGTTAGTGCCCCGATATTTTGTTCATAAACACTGAATATGTTTGGTCTCTCTATAGCAACACTTATTGGATTGTCGGGATCGTTTTTAGGGGTCCAATCACCCTTGTCTATACTGTCAACAGCCATTCTTCCTTTAGGTGTATTAAGGAAGTAATAGTGCTCTTCTTTATCTGTTGTCATTGCTACAGTAACGTGCAACAGTGTTCCACGTGCACATGCTCTTTCCAGTGCTTGGTTGAGAGCATAAATACCGGGTTTTTTAAAGCTATCAACTAATATCTTGTCCATCTCCAATTCATTGTGACTAAGATACCTTAAATCACCTTCTTTTAATCCTAGACGCCAGAAGCAGTATAGCGTCAATTTTAATTCATCGATATCGTTAATAAATGGCAGCAGTTCACTAAAGAATAAATTCGGAACAGGTGTGATACGAGTTTTTCCTTTAGGGAAACCTGAGAATCCTTTCACTCCTGTTCCTCCTGAAGAACTATGCTTCTATGCGCTGCGTCAACAAATTCAGCGTATTGTGGCAGAAATATCAGTTCTACGGATCCGGTTTTACCATTGCGATGTTTTGATACTACTACTTCAGTCACGTGCTGTCGTTGTGGATCCTCATCCCATGAATCAGGATGATGTAAAAACATTACCACATCGCTATCCTGTTCTATACTGCCAGATTCGCGTAAATCAGACAACAATGGTTTTTGACCCGATCGTTGTTCCACACCTCTAGAAAGCTGGGCTCCAGCAAGTACAGGTACGTGTAGTTCACGGGCTAAAGCTTTTAGACTACGTGATATTTCTGATACCTCTTGTACTCGATTTGCGTCACGTCGTAGATCAGTCACCATCAGTTGTAAATAATCCACAATTATTAGGTCTAGCTTGATCTCCGCTGCTAATCTGCGACTTTTGGAGCGTAACTGCATAGCTGATATTGAGGGCGTGTCATCTAAATATACTCCTACATCGCTCAACAAATTGACAGAGTGAATAAAACGGTCCATCTGTTCATCTTCCAGCTCACCCATACGTAGTTTGTGACTGTCAATATGACTATCCTGTGCGACCATACGCTGCATAACCTGTTCGTTTGACATCTCAAGTGAAAATATAGCTACTCTCTGATTGTGAGTAAGCGCTGCATTAAGGGCTACTGAAACCATGAAAGCAGACTTTCCTTTACCCGGCCTGCCAGCTACCACAATAAGATCTGATTTTTGCATGCCTCCTAGTAATTTGTCTAGATCTTGGAAACCAGTTGGAACCCCAACTATTTTTCCTCGGTTATCGTAAAGTTGCTGAACTCGATCGTAATACTCATTTGCTACTTGTCTTATAGGAACTAGGTCGCGGGTAGATCGACCTTCGCTTACTCCAAAAAGTGCCTGTTCTGATTGGTTAACTACTTCATTAATATCAGTTTTTACATCATAAGCTATTTTTGCTACATCTCCAGCTGCCTTTATTAGTCTACGACGAGTGGCTGCTTCTTCGACAAGCCTAGCATAAGCTGCTACGTTGAATGCTGTTGGTACTCGTGTGACCAATTGAGTGAGGTAAGCAAAACCGCCTATTTCTTCTAGCTGGTCGCGAGCCTCTAGTTCGTCCTTAGTGGTCAGTTGGTCAATTGGCATGTTTTGGTCGTTAAGAGTCTTAAAAACGTTCCAAATCCACCTATGTTTTACCAGATAAAAATCTTCTGATCTTATGGTGGAAGCCACTTCAAAGTAGGCGTCTGGATCTATCAAAATTGATCCAATTACTGCTTCTTCAGCTTCTAGGTTGTTAGGTTGTATAAAATCTTGGCTCGTGTTTTCCATCAGCCTTGGTGGTAATCTATATATACTGTCTATTGTAAGAACTACGTCTATCTAAATTACTGTTTACTACTTGTTAAGCAGAGTTCAGAAATGTATTATGTTCTATAGTGACCAATCTTACTGCTAAATTTGCTTTTGAACTATGCTAATCTTTTCCTGTGTTTGATTCTAATTCGTCCAAATCAAGTGTATCCACAAAATCTGAAAATGCTGACAAATCACGGTCATTATCTATTTCGTTTTCCGAATGACTGGATTCATTCATAATATCATCTTCAGGAACGATAGAAGCTTTGTCCATTACTTTTTCTTCCACATATATTGGTACCTGCGCTCGTACTGCTAGCGCCAAAGCGTCAGATGGTCTCGAATCTATCTCGAGTTGTGTCCCATCTTGATTGATCATAATATGAGCATAAAATACATCATTCCGTAAATCCTTAATAATGACATAAGATATCTCGCCGCCTAGATCCGTGATAGCTTTGGCTAGTATATCGTGTGTCAAAGGACGTGCCATTTCCATGTCCTGTAATTCAACAGTTATAGCATCTGCCTCGCATGGTCCAATCCATATTGGAAGATAGCGGTCGCTGTCATCGTTTTTTAAGATTGCTACTCGATGCTGAGACATTAGACTAACTCGAATACTATCAATGTTTACTTCAATCATCTTATTACCATATGTACTTGTCTGTTTCTATTCTAGCATATTAGTAGACGCATCTGGGTATTAGCATCCAATTCGTGATTTATAATCGTAATATTCTAGGATAATAGTTGTCTTTCCTTCCAACGGTTGATCATTGTTTGGGTTGCATAGAAAGCGATTTCAGGTAATTGGTTTATACTGAACCAATCTACTGCATCGGCATCATCTCCGGCTTTCAAATCACCAGATATTATTTGGCCTGTATAAAAAATAACAAAGCCAGCTCTACTAGATTGATTTTGATTAGGAACTAAATCCAAGAGTTTTGATGTTATTACTCTTAGGCCTGTTTCCTCAGCACATTCACGAGATGCAGTTTCAGCAGGAGTTTCCCAAGCATCTACAAATCCACCCGGAATAGTCCAAAGCCCTTTCGCTGGTTCTATGGCACGTCTTACTAGCAGCAGTTTGTTGTTTTGTGTCAACCACATTGCTGCAGCAACTTTTGGGTCAAAGAAGTGAGTGTAGTCACATTTGATGCAAACTGGACGTTCTGCACCAAAGCGCTCTCGTTTTTCTAAGACGTTGCCACAGCGTACACAGAAATTGACCTCAATGTGGTCCATTACGCAAAGTAATTAGATACTTGTGTATATGTCACATACTTGCAGATATAACAATGACCAAACAAAGATTGGACAATTCCTAGCCTCATATGTGACATTATTGTAATTCTACTGTTGCTCCAGCCTCTTCAAGTTTCTTTTTAGCATCCTCTGCTGCCTCTTTAGCTACAGCTTCCAGAATTACCGATCCAGCTGTCTCTGCAACTTCTTTGGCATCTTTAAGGCCTAAGCTACTTACCTGTCTAATCGCCTTAATAACATCTATTTTCTTAGCACCATGGTCTTGAATGACTACATTCCATTCCGATTTTTCTTCAGCGGGAGCTGCGTCACTTGCACCTCCAGCTGCTACTGCAGCTACCGCAGCTACTGGGGCTGCTGCTGATACTCCCCATTTTTCTTCAAGCAGTTTCGTTAGATCAGCGGCTTCTAGAACTGTCAGTTCACTCAACTGGTCTACTAATTTCTCTAAATCTGTCATGATACATTCTCCTTTGTGATTGTTTGTTGTTAATTGTGTTGTGTCTGCTATTACATATATGCTAACTACGTCTTTACAGTCTGAGCTTCAGAGTCAGAATATGCATTCACTACGTTGACCATCTGGCGCACACTACTTGATAGTGTTCCTGTAAGTTGCTGAGCAGGGGCATTAATTATTCCAAGTAATTGAGCTTGTAGAACTTCAAGTGGCGGCAAGTTTGCTAGAGTAGTTAATTCATGAGCAGACAATATTTCCGTACCCATTAATCCACCCTTTATCTCTACAGAATCATTTTCTTTTGTAAAATCTGCAATAGCTTTGGCGACTGCTGGTATATCTCCAAGGGCAAATCCAGTGATAGTGGGTCCTGTCAAAACATCGTCCATTTCTGGTAGACCAGCATTCTGCAATGCCAAACGTGTGAGACGATTTTTGGTAACCTGACATTTTCCCTCAGCTTCTCTAATGTTGCTTCTGAGCTCAAAGATTTCGGAAACAGACAAACCTTTATTGTTCAACCAAATTACGCCTTGGCTACGTTGTAATAGGTCTGTATATGTCTCAACTAATTCTTGTTTCTTTTGTTTACTTATTGCCATATTTTCACTCCTTTGTAAGCAATTTACAAAAAAGCCTTCGATCACATCGCGTGAATAGACGAGATGAAATGCAAAGACTTTGTGACACAGCCTCGTAAGGCGTGTTCATTTGAAAGTTTTTACCTCTGTGGGAGATTAAGTCCAATACAATAGTGGACACCCACTGTCTACGGCGAATTTGTTTCAAGTTATATATGATTTATATACTCTAATCAGTTATCTCGACCTCCACTAGGTTTGGATCAATTCTAATTGCTGGCCCCATAGTAGTAGTAAGGGTAATCCGACGAAAGTAATTACCCTTAGCTGCCGGAGGCTTAGCTCTTCTAACTGCATCAAATAAGGCCATAAAATTGTCAAAAAGATTGTCTGCACTAAACGATGCTTTTCCTATGGGAGCGTGTAGATTTGCAGTCTTATCTAGTCGAAATTCTATCTTTCCAGCCTTAGCTTCATTTATTAGACGAGGCAAATCTTCAGTAGGAGCTACTGTGCCAGCTTTAGGGTTTGGCATTAATCCCCTTGGACCAAGTATTTTACCAAGACTACCTACAGTACCCATCATCTCTGGTACCGCAATGGCTGCATCGAAGTCAGACCAACCGTCTTTGATTTTCTGTATCGTTTCTTGATCGGAAATGAAATCAGCACCTGCTTGTTCAGCGATTCGAGCACCTTCACCTTCTACGAATGCTAGTACCCGCACAGGTTTTCCCAGACCATGGGGTAACAATACTGAGGAGCGTACTTGTTGATCAGCTTTGCGCGGATCAATACCCATACGTATATGAATTTCCATGGTTTCA
>CAJWIA010000005.1 GCA_913040765.1 uncultured Anaerolineales bacterium
TCAAGCGAATTTTTTTCTTCCATTTTTTACCACCCATTTTGCAATATAAACAATATCTGACTTCTAAATCGATCTTAATATATTCGGCTCAAATATATGTTATTGCAAATGATTCGCAATTGCAATGAACCACAATAATAGCACATACTGATGATCAATGTCAACAATATTGGTGTTAAAGTTTGGTTATTGCTATTGAGAATTATTAGCAATATTATATATAATTAGTGGAGAAAGATAATAAATATCAAGTAACTTGAAGCTAACGCACAACAAAAACGGGCACATCTTCACTACGAGTAACATTTCCAGCTGCGTCACTCGCACGAACGTGGATACTATGTGATCCCACTACATCTATTTTCCAACGTGTAGCAAAAGGAGCAATCGTTCTAGTTTCAACCTTCTTGTCATCAACCCATATTTCCACGAAAGCTACTGAAAAATCATCGCCAACATCTGGTTGAATTACAATTGACTCTTCATCAATATCAACAATTTTCCCAGGCCACGGAGCAGTAATACTTACAGCGGGGGACTGATTATCTACAGTTACTTGTACTGTAGCCAAATCAAATTGTTGATCATTCCGTACTACTAGCAACTGTATAGTATACAGTCCAGACAGGCCAGTAGTATCCCACTGTTGTAAAAGACCATCATTCACTCTTCCATAATTGTCTTCTCCGAGCTGCGACCACTTGTCTGGATTCAAACCTTGTCCATATTGTAATCTATAGTATTGGAAATCATTGCCTGTTGCAGAACCTTCTATAGACACATTGCCTTTAACATAATCAAATGGTAGAGGCAAAATAATTTCGGCTGATTCCACATTTGCCACTTGCTCATTGCCTTGAACGGTATCATATATATATGGCGGCTGTGGAATTCCCTCATTTGCTACCCAATCAGCAGCACCTGAAGGAAGTATCTGAAAAATTCTATCTTCAATTAACTCTGGCGGTGTATAAACAGTCGCTAATTTGCCGGTATCTCTATTGATCTTAAACGATTGCCATATATCGTCTAAAGAGACTGGCTCAGTTCCCATGACAAATACCTCACGAACAATCTCCTGGCAATCATCAGTTGGTAACAAGCCGGACGGATAACATACTTTGGTCTCCTTGATGCCTACAGGACGATCCCATCCAATAGGCGCAAGACTCATAGCACGCACGCCATAAGTCATGACAGCATGCCAAATAGGAGCAGCTCCATTAGAGCCAGTTACCTCTAACATTCCTGTGGAGTCATTATTTCCTATCCAAACTCCAGCAACTAAATGAGGTGTGTAACCTACAGTCCAGCTATCAACATAATTGTTTGTTGTGCCAGTCTTCGCCGCAGCCGGTCTTCCGAGCTCCAAAGAATTCGGATGACCGAAAGCGGGTATACGAGATCGTTCATCCGAAAGCACATGATTCATCAAGTAAGCTAGTTCAGGACTAAGTACGGGTCGGGTATCAGGACCTATGAACTCACAGGGAGATTCACCGTCATTCCCGCAATATGTCAATACGCTACCATCCCTGTCCTTAATGTTTAGAATAACAACCGGATCCAAAGATCGAAAACCGGTCCGAATGTGCGGTCCATGCGCAGCTTTACCTGCCATAATTCCATTGTTAGCAAACACACTATAAGCATAAGTTAGGTCCATCAAGCTGACTTCACCTCCACCTAGAGTTAAAGCCGGACCATAATTTTCAGTATCACCATCCAATGAATTAATTCCTAATTTGTGCGCCGTGCGAAGCACATTCTCTACACCCACCATGGTCATAACTTTTACTGCAGGTACATTGAGTGATTGGGATAGTGCTGTACGAAAACTTACTGGACCACGAAAAGAACGGTCATAATTTTCGGGCACATATGAAACACCGCTATCTAATGGAAATGCTGTCCTTACGTCAAGCACCATGCTAGCAGGAGTATATCCTTGTGAAAATGCAGTTAGATAGGTAAAAGGCTTTATTGTAGATCCAGGTTGACGCAATCCAGATGTAGCAACGTTATAACTACCGTCTATGTTACGATTCCAATAATCATATGAACCAAGCATAGATAATATTTCACCAGTTCCAGGGTTTTGTACAACAACCGCTACATTACTCGCTTGCCGATCAACACCTACATATTTGCTAGCTACCGGCGGCAAATATGCGGCTGCTTTACAATCACTACTATCAGATGTTAATACAACTGTGGTTGGATCTAACCCACTTAGACGGTCGATATGAGTCCGTGAAACACATTCTACTTGTTTCTGTAATTCAACATCTAATGTCGTAGTGATACGTAAACCTCCACGCTGTACTAGATCCTCCCCTAGCAACAATTCAGCCTCATTCAATGCATAGAAAACAAAGTGCGGGGCATCAATGTTAAATCGACTACTTGCAGGTTGTAACCTAGCAAAAACATCATCATCTAGGGCTGCACTTGCATCTTCATCAGAAATATAACCTTGGTTCACCATCGACTCTAAAACTAAAACCTGTCTCTTCCTGGCGGACTCAGGTGCATCAATTGGGTTTAAAGCTGGAGACTGCGGTATAGATGCTAGCAATGCGCTTTCGGACAAACTCAATTGTACTGCAGGTTTTCCAAAATATACCCTTGATGCTGCATCTATGCCATACGCAAGATGACCATAGAAATTAGTGTTTAGATACCATTCCAGTATTTGTGATTTGTTGTACCTTGTTGTAGCTTCACGTGCGATTAGAACTTCGCGTAACTTACGCGAATAACTAGTATCTGCATACATACCAGGAGCAATAATCACATTTTTTACTAACTGTTGAGTAATAGTGCTCCCGCCTTGGATAAGTCCGGGACAATCCTCAGGGCGCAATACACAAATTGGTCTACTTAGGTTGGCACTAAAAGCTCTCAGCATACCAAACAGGTCGTAGCCTGCATTTTGATAAAAAGTTTTGTCTTCTATGGATATAGTAGCCGTCTGAAACCGCACTGGTATCTGCTCAAGATCCAACCACTGTCGGTCTCCAGCACGAGGATCAATCACTTCATATAAAACATACTGGCCAGTACGATCAAAAATCTTTGTAGTCTGAAAAAACTGATTACTGGAAGTCTGGAATGCTAATTCTAGAGACTCGGCACTGGGTAAATCAACAACAATTTCGGAATATACTCCCAGCATGACTACTGCTCCAGCAGTCATGGATGCGAATACAATCATTACAACCATTAGTAATAATCCAACAAACCACGGCCTCATACTACGTAGACCACTTTTAGCACGACGACGGCGTGCACGCCTGTCACGAACAATATGTATTGAGTTAGGCATTCTATGATTATAGTACTAGTATATTAGAATCATTCCTAATATTTAGTCACCTGATTCTGGTGAATTTCTTTCTATCACGACCATATGCGATAGACCTAACCATCGTAAAGAAGTTCCCTCAAGGGCTTGCAATCCATATCTAATCATCCTACCAATAACACCCCATTTAGACACAAGGTTGTCATATCCCCCAAAAATTACAGTATGTGAAACTATTTTCGCCTGCAGTCCACTAAACAAACTTATAATTTCGGAAGGTAAGTACGTGCGTACATGTGGCGCCAAAATATCACGCAAAAAATCAGGCAGATAATTAATGAGAGGGACATTCCCAAAATGGTATTTATCGCGCCAGTAAATTCCGTGTGTTTCCACAGGATACCACCGGTTCGGAACGAAAATTATAGCTCTTCCTCCGTCAATACCGTTTTCTTTGTCCGGTAGCCGTAACACACGTATAATTTCACTGGCCGCCATATTGTCATCTTGAACATGTTCTAGAACTTCATGCGAAATCACATAATCGAAGCAACCGTCCGCATATGGCAGATGTTCGCACTGACCAGCAACCAAAAGGTCTGAATCTACAACAGAAGATGCCAAACGTGATATTTCAATATCAAGTCCATGTACATTTTTATAAAATTGACTTAACTCACGTACATACACACCCAACCCACAGCCATCTACTAAGATACGGCTCCCAGTGTGCACAGGTAGTGCAGACAGCATCATTTGCAAACGTCGCTGTTGACCTTGCCTCCATACATAGGAAGGCTCTCCTCTCGAAGCAGCTTCGGGAGAGTACTGGTTCATTTCATGCCCCAATGAAACGCTACAGACCCTAACATTACCTTACTAAAACCTACATTTCTGAAACCCACACTAGAAATCAATTCCGCCAAATCCTCTGCCGACAAGAACTCAGACGTTGATTCAGAAAAATATTTGTAGGCTGCACCATGTCCAGTTATTAACTGTCCCACCAATGGAATCACACCAAAGAAATAAGGCTTAAGTAACAATCTTAGCCATGTTTGTCGTAATGGGCTAGTATCCAGACACAACAATTTACCCCCTTCAGTTAATACACGATACTGTTCCTTAAGTGCCGATTTTACACTGGCCACATTGCGCATGAGAAATGCAGACATCACCACATCAAAACTGTTTTTTTGAAACGACAAATTAAGTGAGTCAGCAGCTAACCAACAAACACTATCCGCATTTCTGCGAGTACGAGCGACACGCAACATGTTCTCGGAAAAATCTGCGCCCACACATATTATGTCAGTCTGACCAGATACCATTTCTAATGGAAGATCTCCTGTGCCTGTACCTATATCTAACACACGTCCCTTGTTCAGCAATCTAGTCTGATTTGTCAAACAACGACGCCAAGACTTATCATATCCAAATGTCATTAGGCGATTCATAAGATTATAACGATAAGCAATAAGGTTAAACATAAACCTTATATCATCCGGTTGTTTGCTAATATATTTACGCATCATATTTGTCAGGGAGATAAAATTATTGCATTAATACTGCCAGGATAGTATAAAGCCTCTATCCATTTATCATCCTTGACAAGCCATCCATCATACTCCCTTCGCGCTGATCTAACCAACCAACCATCTAGATTAAATGGTACTTCCGGGTCATCTGCTGCAATCCACACCCCATTATATTTCCTTGCAAAGTGCAAGTGTGTGGCACTAGAATAACCACCCTCACATGATGGGTGACCAATTAAGTCGCCAGTTTTCAAAGTCTTCCCAACTTGCACTCTGTCAGCATAATAGATATGCATATACAATAAGTTCCAGCCGGTTTGCTCATACCCATCACCATCAAAATCCTGAACCACTGCACCCTCGGACGATCGTACTATTTGCCCATCAGCAGACGCACGTATCCACGCTTGAACAACTTGACATCCACTTGCACCGCCAGGCGGACCGAAATCGATTCCCGCCCAAGCACTACCAGAATCCCAACCTCCGTGAGGTCCTCCTGTAAAATACCATACCTCATTTCTATCCCAAGGCCATTCAAAGTCCGGCTGCTCTAAATATGAAGGTAATAACGGTTCATAGGCATATCCAAACGCACTACCGAACATTTCGGCATAAAGTCTATCAAAGCCACTCTCACTAACAATGTCGGGCCAGATATCAGAAGAATACATCTTACTAAAATAAAATTGTACGGCTACTGTACCAGCATTGAGACCGGGCGCAATTGCTAACTGCGATCCATCTATCAAATCTAGCACTTGCAAAGTATCCTCTCTCCATCCGTAAAAACCATAATTTAGAGTGTCAGCCGCCCACGACAATTGTCTTAAGAGTCCTTTGTATCCTGGTCGAACATATCCAAAGGGATATGTTAGCGAAACATCACCTGCATTGGATCCCATAACCCAACCAGTCTGTTGCTCTAAAATAGCAATCAATAAGCGGGGGTTAACTGAGTAATTCTCAGCTACATATTTAACGATTTCGGATCCATTTCTAGTGATTCCACGGTGATCTGTTTCACTAACTGCATTCAAATAACTGTCCCATTTGCTCAAGTACTCTGTGATATCAAATCCTATTTGGCCTGGTCCATAGACCAGTTCAGAGTCAGGAATAAGCTTATGATTAGACCCTAATGGGAGATAATTATCTGGTATTTCCAAGGATTGTCCTAACACCAACATGTCGTTTGCTGGCAAATTGTTTGCTTCTCGTAGGGCTCTAACAGACACCTTGTACATACGTGCTATTGCACTCAAAGTGTCACCAGATTTCACCACATAATTCTTCGCTGCCGGCACTACTTGAGCAGGACGCGTTACATCGGGAGTAGGTGTACCACTGACAACCACAGTAGAATACACCATCTCACGTACCATACCTGGCATATAAGTGCCAGGCAACGTCCGAGGATTATCCTCATTGTTTCCCACTGGGGTAACCCGCCCATCCACATCTTCCATATTATTAACTTCATGTCGAACACAAGCAATGCTTGCTGCCACCATCAAGACTAACACTATTACAGGTATATAATCTTCGTAAAGTGCAGAAGATTTTTGCTGAAGTCTCTTCACCGCTATAAATAAACGCTTGTAATTCATTATTTAATATTCTACCGCAACACTAAGTGTATAATTATACAAATACCGCTCGAAATAATCTGATAGAATTTTCGTATTGCTCACGTGCGTCCTTCAGAGTCTCATACAAATAATTTGCGAATACCATCAATGACATCAAACTGGTTAAAGATATGTATTACACTATTTGTATTGAACTTCACATCTTGCAGTCAACCCAATCTACAACCCAATTCAACACTCCGGCCCCCGGAAGTAAAATATGCTAGTGCCACATTTACAAACACGGCTACTATTACAACCATCAGCCCCACCAACACTATTACTATGACAGCAACTTCAACTCCTACTAATACGTCGACATCCACACCAACTAATACTCCAACGCCTACTATGTTTCCCACTCGAGATCCTAGCGCCACAAGCACTATCGTGCCAACCTACTTGCCGATTTCTGACCTGCCTGCGCCTCATTTCTGGCTGGACCGCCCAATCTCAGATGAATACAATGACTACGTCATACCAACATATAGATATGGGTCTACACAAGGAGGCACATTAAGAGTGCATCATGGTGTCGATTTCGTCAATTCATTAGGCACACCAATCAAGTCCGCAATATCTGGAAAGGTTGTTTTTGCAGGCAGTGATTATTATGCTAAATTAGGTCCAACAAAAGATTTTTACGGCAGAGCCATTATTGTCCATGCGTTCGATCATTTTCTACATCAGCCGGTGTTTGTCCTCTACGGTCATCTTGATACTATTCTAGTTTCGAAGGGACAAACCGTAGAAACGGGAACAATACTAGGAACTGTAGGTGGAGCAGGAGTAGCTAAAGGTGGTAGCCATTTGCACATGGAAATACGCATTGGACACAATGATTATCTCTCAACAAGAAATCCAGAGTTGTGGATCCGCCCATACCCCGATTGGGGTACACTAGCTGGTAGAATAACAGACAACGATGGCAAACTTATTCCACTAGTGAATATCACAGTGATTTCCAAGAAATTAGATGAAACAGATATTAGTCCTGTGCGTCGCTACTTAACCACATATGCCGAAGGTCCGGTAAACCCAGATGAAATTCTGGGCGAAAATTTTGTATTGGCTGATTTGCCTCCAGGCATATATACTGTTGGGGTAAACACAGGAGGAACTATCCAGAGACAGGACATCACTATATTGCCAGACATACTGAATTGGATAGAATTTGTAAATGTTAATCCGCCTGCAACATGGACTCCTACACCCATTACAACTCCTACACCAAAATAATTAAACACATTACACAAAGGTGGAATAACACAACATTATTTTATTTAATGATGCTGCAGATCCTTTGCGCTTGCAATTACCAAGATCAAGACAAAAATACGGTAGCCAACACTGACACAGCGATAACTGCCACTTTTGTTGCCTATCAAAAAACTCTACCGCCGCCATTACCGCCGCAACGTACTAGTCCTACTATTACTCCAATTCCTACGGAGACCAAAGAACCAACGTTAACTCCCACCTATACCGCTACGTATACACCTACAGTTACACCCACTCGCACTCCTATAGTACCTAAAGCACATCCAGAGCAATTACCATTGCCGAGACAGGATTTTGCAAATGAAACACACTTGTTCTATGGACGTCCAATGTTGGAAGGCAACAATTATCCGGTTTCACACTACCGTTATGGTATGACCTGGGATGGACTCTTAGCACCCCACTTAGGTGTAGATTTAGCCAATGATAAAGGCTCTATGGTAGTAGCTATTGGTAATGGTACAGTAATCTATTCAGGAAATGATGATACTGAACTCTTTGGGTTCAGAAACGAATTCTATGGCAACCTCATAGTGTTGAGTCTGGATCAAAAATGGAATGACAGGCAGGTTTACGCACTATATGCTCACTTAAGCGAAACTGATGTCAAAATTGGACAAAAAGTAACACAAGGAGACATTGTTGGAAAAGTAGGCGAATCAGGCGCAGCATTAGCACCACATCTCCACCTCGAAATAAGAATTGACGATGCCAGAAATTACATGTCAACTCGTAATCCAGAATTGTGGTACTCACCACTACCGGGTACTGGTGTTGTTGCTGGACGCATACTCGACAAAAATGGTCTCTTTATACCTGGACACATGGTAAAAATCACCTGTACTGACCAAGGTGTCCGATGGGTGCAAACCTATTGGAATCAGTGGACTCCACCAGACGATAATTTAAGTGAAAATTTCGTTTTCAGTGACATTCCCGAAATGCAATGTACAGTAGAATCTGAATATGCTGGCGATATAATTAGCCAATCCATTTACATAAAGCCGCAGGACATAGTGTTTGTTGTATTACAACATTCATTTTAGCAAATTAGATAATGCACATCAGACCATTGCTTGTAAAATATATAGAAGATCATGACCCATATATGTAAAACAGCAAGCAGGTTTGTTCTTGGACTTTTTGGAGCTCTAAGCATTATCAGCTGCCAAGTAAATCCAGGAAACCGATTTAATGAAGACTCTGTAAGAGGACCAACTCCCACACTTTTCGGAACAGCTATCACAACATCTGTCCCCTCAGATACAACATCAACGCCGCTACCAAAAAAAATTCCAGATGTATGTGTGTTCCCAGTATTCAATGAAGAAACCGGGCAAAATGACGAGGCTGCTGTCTATCGATTCAATTGGGTGTCAGGAGAGAAAAACCTAGAAATTGAAACGCGAGGTGGCCCAGTTAGAATCCAGGGCCCTGTCAATCTCACAAGCGGTACACGTCGCTTACTAATTGTCCATAGATATCCCCCACCGGAAATACTTAGTGTATCGTCCAAACTTAAACCAGAGAGTAACCTACTTTATGACACTAATACTGATGCTGCGGAGATTCGCACAAAAGATGGGGATATATTAAGCCAGACCATATACGATGCTGCTGGGGATATAGGCAACCTAAAACCTGCACTCGATGTAATATCTGTTGAAAGACAATTTGCAGAAGATGGAGGTTACATAGTTCGGTTGACTACAAATGCTCCTAACGATGGTATATATGAGACATCATTTGAGAACATAGAGCTAAGAATTGGCTCCGAACGATATGCACACCGCATTCTGAACAACGGGAAAATAGTAAATCTGAAGTATGATGCTGAAGGTAACTATAATATGTGGGATGGTACCGTTATATCGCAAGGAAACACTATAACATGGGTGCTTGATGAGGGATCAGATGTCAACTTCACCGTGCGAACAGCAACTGATATTAGCATAGCTGATAATACCTCAATGTTTCCAACAGATAAGATGGACACACTCTGGAAAGCATCTCAAAGTGCTTGTAGATAATTCTGCAACCATCAGTCAAAGCAATTTCTGAAAAAAAGTCACATATAACGTATACTGATAATGTCATGAGCATAATTACTAGTAAAACCCGTAATTTTTTCTATATAGTAGTGCTAATAGCATGCTACCTAACTTACGTTACCATTCGCCCTTACCTTTCCAGCATAGTGCTCGCAGTTTTGGCCGCAATCATGTATCGGCCACTATACTTGCGGTTCCTCCGATGGTGTCGTGGATATAAATTTCTAGCAATGATGATTACAATGATAGCTATAGCTATAAGTCTACTTGCACCATTGTGGTTAGTAGGCAATATTACAATCAAGCAATCTCTACAATTCACTCAAGACGTCAGTAGACTTGTTACCGGAAATAATCTCACATTGCTTAATGCAATCTCACAAACCAACACACTACTAAGTGCGATACCACTGGTAGATTATCAACTGACTGAGGAAGCGCTAATTACTAGCGTCCAGAAAACAGTAGGTCCTATTAGTACATACATTGCAAATAATGCCCTTAGTATTGGCACCTCATCAATTCAGATAATTACTCAAGCAATAGTTTTTGTCTCTGTTCTGATTACTTTGCTGCCTATCACACCAAAAGCGTTCCAAATAGTGAAGGATCTCAGTCCACTAGACGATCAACTTGATCAAAAATACATTCAACGTATAACATCCATGGCTCGTGCTATGGTACGCGGCGTTTTTGTCATTGCGTTAGCACAAGGAGCTGCAGCAGGTATTTTTCTTGCGGTCGGAGGCGTACCATATGTGGCTTTTTGGACTTTACTATGTGTTGTGTTTGCACTATTACCACTTGGGGTAAATGTAATCACTATCCCTGCTGGTATCACACTAATAGTTTTTGGTAGCATATGGCAAGGACTACTAGTTTTGTTAGGAGGTCTTCTAGTTGTCAGCAACATAGATACATTTCTGCGACCAATGCTTGTACCAAAGGAAGCTAGCCTGAATCCTGCTCTCGTATTAATTGGTGCCCTTGGAGGGCTAAGACTTTTTGGATTCTTAGGGGTAATATATGGTCCAGTGGTTATGATCTTCTTGGTCACCACGATAGAAATATATTTGGAACATTATAGATACGAGAAAACCTCAGTAGATACAAGCTAAGTTTAGATAAAATGAAAACCACAATATTTTACGTGACAATAGGTTTGCGCATATTAATACTAGTACTAATATGTGCAAACCTATTTGTAGCTCCAGAACAAGTATCTGCTACAGACGAAGTTATACATATAGTACAGCCTGGGGATAATCTATCGACAATAGCAGCACGTTATGGCACCACAGTCACTATATTAACTACGCACAACCAAATCGCAGACGCAAACTTTATATGGGTAGGACAATCCATTAATATTCCAGGCAAGAGCACAAATGCTCCAAATGAAATAAGACCTGCATCTTTATCTAATACCGATTTACGCAAATCCGTAAGTGACTTCTTAGACAAGCCTTTTATCCAGAAAAGAATTGGAGGCCGTGTATACTATTCATTCACTCCTGTAGCTGAAGGCCAACCGAGAACATATTGGTTTCAATCCATCCGAAATCATGCGCATGAAAATCTCGCTTCATTAGCATATGCTAGTTTGGGTAAATGCTCAGAAGCACAGGGCATGTTGCGAGCTTTTTATTACGCTCAGAATTCAGATGGTGGGTTTCCATATTTGGTAACCGCAGAAACGGGCCCTGGAGCTATAACAACTACCAACATAACCTTACCAGTACTCGCATGGGAAGCATTACAAATATATAGAAAGTGTGGAGATAAAACATTTTTAAAGGATTCATTCGAGGCTGGCGCTAAAAATGATGACTGGTGGTGGTTACACTCCAATCGCCGTGACCACGACCGATGCCAGGGCATGTTCTTTTGGAAAAATCATTGGGAATCTGTAAGAGATGACGCTGAATTAATCACCTGGACATCTACAGATGGTGCACAAAACCAGTGTGCGGTGGACTTAAATGCTTACTTGGTAGCTAATGATCGAGCACTCTATCATATGGCAATAGAGCTAGGAGATAACCGCGCGGAGATTTTCAATACTCGTGCATCCCATCTATCAAATCTAATGAATAGTCTTATGTGGAATGAAGAAGATAGCTTCTATTACGGAATATCTCGACGTGGAGGTCAAGTACGAGTACGCGATATTGGCGGACTCATGCCACTCTATGCGGAAATACCTTCAGCTAACCAGGCACAGAAGCTGGTGAACAGACACTTAGCTCCTAATGGAGATTTTCACTCTGGGTTTGGGTTGCCTTCACTGGGTAAAAGAGAGAATGGCTATGGAAGCGCACGCCGGTGGCAAGGCGGAATGTGGCCGAGCCTTACTACTCTAGTAGTAAAAGGTCTGGTGGATTATAATTTTATTAATGAAGCACAGCATATAACGCGTCCCCTGGTCAAAAAAATAATTGATGGAGGAACACAAAACTTCTGGGAGTTTTATGATTCGGAGACAGGAGCCCCTAGTCATGCTCAAAATTACATCTGGGGTGCTACAGTCTTGCCTATGGCTGAATTTGCCAGAATTCAAAACTGAAGTTTCTAATTATTGATATATACATCTGAACTCTGGACCCGCCAAACCCCAAACAGTATTAATAAACCGCCGATTGACATAGGTAATGTAAAAGTCTCGTGAAGCAATAAACTAGCAACAGCTACAGTTATTAGAGGTTCAGGATATTGAAGTGATGCTACTAGAGTTCCAGATATATGTTTTAAAGAATAATTGTAAAGTATCGAAGCCAGACCAGTACTACCAACCCCCAAAATGACTACTGAAATCCAGCCTGAAGAACTAATCCCGCGAATATCTTTCCAGCCCTCACTATAAACAAATACCGGTATTAGCATTAACAAACCTAACAATAGCACACTGAGTGTAGTCATTCCTAAATTGCTTTTATACAATAAGCTCTTTAGCATAATGGAATACAATGCCCATACAACCGCACTAGACAGTACTAACACAGTGCCTATTCCTCCAAACTCACCTTGAAGTAAACCTTGCCAACTACCCGATACTACTAACACCGCTCCTAGACCTGCTATCAACAGCCAAACTGCTTGAACAGCAACAAATTGCTCACGGAGCCATACCCAACTAATACAAGCAATTAGAATAGGTGCAAGCGCTGACAGCCACGAGGTTACTATAGCAGTTGTAGTAAGCATTCCCTGTGCTTGCAACCATTGATGTAGCACTATGCCAACAAAACTCGCAAGAAATATACGGCGAAAATTGCTGCTTGAAGGCAGTTGCCATTCACCACGCAATCCGACAATAATAGCAACTGTTAGAGTGCCTAAAAACTGCCTAAAGAAAATCATGGTCTCAAGTGTCATTTGGGGTAATGCGATTTTGATAGCAACAAATGAAACACCCCAGAAAAATACTGCGAGAATACCAGATGCTATCGGCAGCCATGTGATCATAATTGAATTGTTATTACTTAACACTAAATACTTGCATCTGTTCCCAATTCTGCCCCACATTAACATCAACCTTGAGTGGCACAGACAATTTGTAAGCAGATTCCATAACCGGACGAACCATCTGCACTAGCTCTTCCACTTCACCATCAAAACATTCGAAAAGAAGTTCATCATGAACTTGCAACAATAGACACACATTTGGCATATCAACTTTAATAAGTTGGCCAACCTCAATCATAGCCCTCTTAATTATGTCAGCAGCGGTGCCTTGAATTGGAGCATTGACAGCCTCCCTCTCAGCACGAGCACGAGCAGCCTGATCTCCACCACTTTCAGATTTTAGTAATGGAAAATAGCGCTTACGTCCCTCCAAAGTCTGCACAAAGCCATTCTGTTGTGCGAACTCTCGTATTTCATCCAGATATTTCTTCACACCTGGCAAACGCTGGAAATATGTCTCTATAAACTCTTCCGCCTCACCTAAAGTTATCCCAGTAGATTGCGCCAACCTATATGGTCCCATTCCATAAAGTAAGCCAAAATTCACTGCTTTCGCCTGTCTACGCTGTTCCGAGTTAACGTCATCCAAAGCAACATCAAAAACAGCTGATGCAGTAGACGAATGGATATCAACACCATTTTGAAATGCATTTGTTAGGAACTCATCACCCGAGAGATGAGCTGCAATCCGCAATTCAATCTGCGAATAATCCATTGCAACTAACTTTGATCCACTTGGGGCAATAAAAGCCCTCCGCACTTGCCGGCCTACATCACTGCGAATTGGAATATTCTGCAAATTCGGACTAGATGAAGCTAATCTACCGGTGACTGTTCCTGTTTGATTGAAAGAGGTATGCACCCGACCTGTAGCCGAATTCACTGTCATAGGCAGTGCATCAACATATGTGGATTTCAGTTTTGCTATCTCCCTATAGTCTAATACCTTACGCACAACTTCATAATCTTCGGATAAAGAAGATAGAACACCCGCTGCTGTAGAATAGTGTCCGGAAGCAGTACGACGAGTACCTCGTGGCGGTAATATGCCCATGTGGTCAAACAGAGCACTGGAAAGTTGCTGAGTAGAATTCAAGTTGAAATCGTACCCTACCATCTCCTTAATCTCACCAGTCAATAGTCCTATCTGTGTATCCAAATCACTACTAAGATTATTCAAATAACTCGTATCTAGTAACACTCCTGTCATTTCCATTTGAGCAAGCAACGGAATCAATGATATCTCCATATTAAGCAAGTTTGTCGTATCACTTTCTTGTAGTTCTTCATTCAATATAGAATAGAGGCGTAATGTCATATCCGCATCAGCCGCCGCATAGACAGACGCTTTTACGACTGGCACAAGTGACATATTTTTTTGATTTTTACCCTTACCAATCAACTCCTCAATACCCTGCATTTCAATCCCCAAACGTACAAGTGACAAATTTTTCAATGACTTGTTGCGAGAACTTGGATCAGAAATCCATTCTGACAACATCGTATCAGAACTGATAGGGTCCACAACTAGACCTAGTCTTTTCAGTATTACATAATCATATTTAGCATTATGAGCTACCTTACTGATCGAACGATCACATAATGATCCAGACAATGCCTCCAAAACCTGCTTCAATTTAAGTTGGCCATTCGGAGCCATTTCAGAAACATGTCCCACAGGAATATAAAAAGCTTTTCCACTCTCTACAGACAAAGAAATTCCTACTAGCTCAGCATCCATAACATTTGTTGATGTAGTTTCTGTATCAAACGCAATTGTTTCAGCATTAGAAAGATATTCAGTTAGGTTTTCTAACCCTTCAATGGTATCTACGACTATAGTTTTGGTAGAACCAGCTAATGTCACGTCATAACCAGATCGTTTATCCTCACCTGTCCCAAACGATAAACTCAATTGCCGACCATCTCGTTCTACGTCAGCAATAGGATCTCTCGCCAACATTGCAACTTTCTTGAGATGCGTTCGAAAATCAAGATCGCGAAATAGTTGTTCTACTTTTTTAATATCAAAATTGCCATGCGCAGGAGCACTACAAGCGCCCAGATCAAAATCTAGCTCTAAATCAGTAACTATGGCAGCAAGCTTTTTGGATAGAAAAGCGTTTTCTTTGTTGGCAGCAAGTTTTTTCTGGAAACGGGGTTCAATTTTATCTAAATTAGAATATATGTTTTCCAAATTTAAATATTGCTGTAAAAGTCTCCTGGCAGTTTTGTCGCCAACTCCTGCAACACCAGGAATATTGTCTGATTTATCACCAACCATTGACTTGTAATCCACAAATTGGTCCGGAGTGACTCCAAATTTCTGTGCTACATCACTAGGACTATAGAGTTTTGCGTCAGCCAGGCTTTGTCCCGGAAGACTCACAGACACATCCTTATTCACTAATTGCAACAAATCGCGGTCACCTGTGACTATGACTACATGCACTTTTTGCTTAGTAGCGATCCGGCTTAGAGACCCCAAAACGTCATCAGCCTCATAACCTTCTTTCACAAAGACCGGTATATTAAAAGCATCTACAACTTCCTGAATACGCTCAATCTGTGGCCGTAAATCGTCTGGCATCTTTTCCCTTGTGGCTTTGTACTCCGGAAACATTTCATCACGAAATGTCTTGCCCACATCAAAACTTACTGCAAGATAGTCAGGTGATTCTTTTTCAATTAGGCGTAACAAAACTGATGTAAATCCAAATACAGCAGCTGTGGGTTCTCCGCTACGCGAAGTACCTTGGAATCCTGACCCTGTTAGGGCAAAATAAGTGCGATAGGCTAATGCATGACCATCAATTAGGTACAATCTCTCAGACATAGAGAACCATTTGTTAGAATATTGTATTGGGCATTATATGCGGCGTGGTGACGTAGAGCAACCGATTGACACCACAATGCACAGCTGTTACACTTCGGCGAACGACAACCAATAACTGGGGAGTCTGATTGATCAGACTGAGAGGCAGATTGTATCCTGCGACCCACAGAACCTGATCTGGGTAATGCCAGCGAAGGGAAACATCGCTTTTATACGCCTCTCAAACAAAAGTCTGGAGGCGTTATTATTTTTAAGACGGTTTAGTATGACAGAATTTGAACGAGCCATAATAATTGCTAATAGCAACCAATCTGTCCGGAGTGATCTCACTTCAATTATCTCCTCAGAAGATTTACTCATAGCGGCAGATGGAGGAGGCAAACATTGTCTAGACGCCGGTTGGACTCCACAAGTGATTATTGGTGATTTAGACTCAATTTCGCAGTCTGCACTCAACGAATTGATCACACTTGGGACCGAAGTATTAACCTATCCCGTCCGGAAAAATGAAACTGATCTGGAGCTTGCAATTACCCTTGCTATAAAAAAAGGCGTGAAAGAAGTGATTGTTTTGTCTGCACTTGGAGGACGATGGGATCATACTTTGGGAAATATAATGTTGCTAGCGCACAATAGATTCGAAGCAGCGCGTATTCGTATACTGGATAGCAATCAGGAGATAAGTCTTGTACGTGCTGGAGATACATACTTGATCAATGGAACACCAGGAGACACAGTCTCGTTCATCCCAGTAAGCGATACTGTTGTTGGAGTAACTGCCTCTGGTCTAGAATACCAATTAGATAACAACACGCTCATTTTAGGAGCAACATTGAGTATTAGCAATAAACTCGTTTCAAGACAAGCAAAAATTCAAATAGAAAAAGGATTATTAATCTGTACTGTAATCAGGAGCCACAAATGAACATAGCAGCAAAAACAATGATTATATTAGCAGCTTTTATAAGCACTCTATCTCTAACGTCATGTAACAATGCAATATCTGAACCACAAGATAGGCTAACTTTAACAATAATGACGCATGATTCTTTTGCAGTATCTGAGGAAGTGCTATCTAGTTTTCAGGAACAGCACAATGTGAAAGTGAATATATTGAATTCAGGTGATGCAAGTACAACTGTAAATTTGGCGATACTTAATAAGACCAATCCTCTCGCGGATGTCCTCTATGGTATTGACAACACTCTACTAACTAGAGCACTCGATAACAATATTCTGGAAAAATATGAATCGCCATTTTCATCTAGTGTAGCAAACGAATTCTTGTTAGACACACAACAACGTGTAACTCCAATTAATTATGGAGACGTGTGTATCAACTATGATAAGTCATACTTCAATGATAATAATATAGAAATACCCGACTCCCTACAAAGCCTAACAAATCCTGATTATGCCAATCTACTAGTGGTACAAAATCCAGCTGCTTCTTCACCTGGTTTAGCATTTCTTTTGGCAACTATAGGCCATTTTGGGCCAGAGGAATACCTGGATTATTGGCTAGATCTAAAGAACAATGGCGTAAAAATAGTGGAAAACTGGGAAACTGCTTACTACACTGAATTTAGTGGCAGTAGCGGGAAAGGCGATTATCCTCTAGTGGTATCTTATGCTTCGAGCCCTCCTGCTGAAGTCATATTCGCGACTGAGCCAATTGAAGAAGCACCGACTGGCAGTATAGTAGCAAATGAAACTTGCTTTCGACAAATAGAATTCGTCGGAATATTGAATGGCACGACGAACCGTATTCTATCAGAAGCTTGGATTGATTTTATGCTAAGCGAAACTTTCCAAGAAGATATACCAATACAAATGTTTATGTTTCCTGTAAACACTGAAGCTGAATTACCATTGGAATTCATTGAACATGCACAACTAGCAAGCAATCCATCTATAGTATCTCCAGAAGATATCGATACTCACAGAGAAAGTTGGATCAAATCCTGGAGTGCCCTCATGTTGAATTGATCAAGGTGAGCAATAAAACCAATAAGTCTCTTCACCCTGAATACGCTCTGTTGTGGATAGTACCACTGGCGTTCCTGACTCTATTTTATTTCTATCCGCTGGCAACAATTCTCGGCAAAAGTCTAGTAGGCATAAACAGTCTCTCACAACTCCTGGACCTCGTCAGACAACCCTATGTGGTTAAGACTCTATGGTTTACCATATGGCAAGCAACACTTTCCACAATACTCACTCTAGTCATCGGACTTCCAGGCGCCTATCTATTAGCGCACTACAATTTCTGGGGCAAAAATGTTCTTAGGGCTATCACAGCAATACCTTTTGTATTACCTACGGTTGTAATAGCTGCGAGCTTCACATCAACATTAGGTCCAAACGGATGGATAAATAGAGCTCTAATGAACTGGCTAAACTTGGACACTGCTCCAATAATTCTTAATCACACTCTGTGGGCAATACTAATAGCACACGTCTTCTACAACACAACGATAATACTACGACTAGTTGGTGACTACTGGACTCTCATGGACCCAAAACTGGTCCAAGCTGCTCGATGTCTTGGTGCCACTCGTTTGAAAGCTTTTTTAGGTATAACTTTGCCACTGCTCACACCAGCTATTGTTTCAGCTGCTCTCTTGGTATTCATATTTGATTTCACTTCTTTTGGTGTAATACTTATACTCGGAGGACCAATATTCTCAACACTCGAAGTAGCAATTTATCGGCAAACAATTAATTTCTTTGACTTAGAAATGGCAGCCTTACTATCTGTGTTGCAACTTATGTGCACATTGGTATTAACTGTGTTGTATACGCGTTTTACTCGGAAAACACATCGGCCTTTGAAAACAAATCGCTTGCCATCAATTAGAAGACAACAGCTTAATTGGAAAACACGTATATCTGTTGGTATCTTGATTGCAATATTAATTATCGTATTGGTACTACCTCTGATAACTTTAGCTTTCAGTTCTGTATTCAAGTTTGAACCTGATCGCGGAGAACGCGAAAATGCCAGTACAGGTTTCACACTAAACTATTATCGCGAACTTTTTATAAACAGAAGACATTCAATCTTCTTCGTAACTCCAATTGAAACAATCATATTCTCGTTAAGGAACGCAATGATTACCATGATAAGTGCTTTGGCAATAGGATTGCCTACTACATGGATACTAGCACGCAAAACTAAACTAGCACAAATGTTAGAACCCATATTAATGCTTCCATTGGGAACATCGGCAGTAACCTTAGGACTCGGTTTTTTGCTAGTATTCAGTCGAGCACCATTTAATATGCATACATCTTCATTGCTAATACCCTTAGCTCATACGCTAGTAGCTTTTCCTTTTGTAGTACGTAGCCTGCTTCCCTCATGGACTATCATCAATCCGCAACTACGAAAAGCCGCTGCCATACTCGGCGCCAACCCAATACAGGTTTGGCGCGAAATAGATCTACCAATCATTGGTCGAGCAATACTAGTCGCTGGTGCTTTTGCATTTACAATTTCAATAGGCGAATTTGGAGCAACTATACTTTTGTCTCGCCCTGAATTTACCACAGTACCGATGGCAATATATCGCTATCTTTCGCTACCCGGAGCTCTAAATTATGGCCAAGCTATGGCTTTAAGCACACTGCTAATGATCTTTTGCGGAACAAGCATATTTTGTATAGAAGCAATTCGGCCAAACGCAATATCA
>CAJWIA010000006.1 GCA_913040765.1 uncultured Anaerolineales bacterium
GGACCGGTAGCATTCGTGAGCTTTTTCAGAATCTTCTGCTGGAGTGCAAGAACTAAATGGAAGCGACATACCTAATGCCTCAATTGCGGATGCCATAGTGTTTGCAGTGTACATTCCACCACAAGCACCGGGGCCAGGACATGATGCTTTGACTATTGCTTTACGGGTCATTTCGTCAATGCTGCCGGCCAAGTGTTCACCATAACTTTGGAATGCAGAGACGATATCTAGAGGTACATCAGCATGACAGCCTGCCTTTATCGTTCCTCCATAAACCATTATTGCAGGACGATTTATTCTTGCCATAGCAATCATACAGCCGGGCATATTTTTGTCGCAACCTGGTATAGAGATGTTGGCATCATACCATTGGGCACTCATTACTGTTTCGATTGAGTCTGCTATGATTTCACGTGATTGAAGGGAATAGCTCATGCCTTCTGTGCCCATAGAAATGCCGTCACTTACCCCAATAGTGTTGAAACGCATTCCAATCATGCCAGCTGCATCCACTCCTTTTTTTGCCTCTGCTGCCAGATCATTGAGGTGCATATTGCATGTATTGCCTTCATACCACATACTAGCTATACCTACTTGAGGTTTGTCCATATCAGCCTCAGTAAGTCCGGTACCATATAACATGGCTTGTGAACCGCCTTGAGATTTAGGTTGAGTAACGCGAGCACTATATTTGTTCAGCTTCATTGATAAGCTCCATAGATAGATTCCAAGATACAAAATGGTGTTGAGCCACTTCCACATGTTCCGCGATTATGATCTAGGCTAGAGTTTGCTAGAATAGCAATCGATAAATCAATGTCAGGTGAATAATACATTACTGATTTACCGCCACCCCCTATATGACCATATATGTCTATAGTGATACCGTTGCTAAGCTCCATCAAATATATGGCCATCTGGTAACCATAATGGTGCGGCTTATTTGCAAATACTATCGGTTCGATTGAACCGGAATTCAAAAGGTTCGAGCGCGCTGATGGGGAAATTGCTGATCCCTGTGAGCTATAGAGTTCGTATCCCCAGCGTGCCATGCTCTCTGCTGTCGACACGATACCCGCTGCTGCCCAGGTATTCTTACCTTGTGCCAATAACCACTCATCTTTGGTGTACCAATTGCAGGCATCTAGCATCCTTCCAAAACCGCTGTTATTACCACATTTACTGCGATCGCCATATTCATCGGCTGTATCAGATGGTGCGATATCTTGTGGGAGCAGGGCTGCCGAAATATCTAGAGGGTCGAAGAATATCGATTTGTACAAACGATTGAGAGGCTTTCCAGCTGCATGTTCTGCAATAATCGCTAGAATTATTGTGTTCGTATCATTGTACTTGTATGTACCCGGATTATTGTAGCCGCTCGGTGTCATGTTGAGATGCTCAATCGGGTTCCAGGTAGGGTTTGCTTCGATTGCAACGAAATTTTCGCTGATCATATGGTAGGTATTCAGTCCTGATGTCATAGATAATAGTTCGGCTATTGTAACGTCGGGGTTGATCCTATCTTTCTCTACTGAGTCATATCCGGGATGGTCTGCTAGCACATTAGATAAGGTGTCAGAAAGAGAATACATTCCATCATCTACCTGATCTAATATCAGAGCAGACATAAACGTCTTGGACGTACTTTTTATTTCTAAAGGTGTATTTACGGTCATGTCAGCCGATGAGGTTGCTATGCCTTTCGCATATTTCCATAGGTTGCCATCGGAGTATACAGCTATAGATATACCGGCTTTTTCTGCAAGCTGGTCAAATTCTGTATCAACAGAAGCTTGAAAGGTTGTTTGAAGTATTTCTGTAAATGGCCCGTAAGTATTTGATGATTGAAATGTGGGTACTTGGTCTCGTTCGATGTTAATAGTTACTCTCGGTGTATTAGGTTCATCAGATATATCAGATGTGGTTGTATTGTCAGTTGTATTGTCTGTACTTTGAGAAGCAACTGCCTGCTTGTCACATGTATTCCAGGTTTCGCTCAGGCTATTTAGATGTTCGCCTGAAAGAGTGTCAAATGCTTCTTCAATTCCATTTGCAATTACAGTTTCTTTGGTTTCTGAAGTCATAGAGGATGCACTTTCAATTAGACAATCACCCATACTTTGACCTTTATCCCATGTGCTCCATTTGCTAACTATATAGGCTGATACAGCTGTCTCAAAAGACAAGTCAGTTGCAGTTAGTTCTGTGACAGTGCTGCTGTTGTTTTTGTCACTAGGCGTTGAAGCTAGTGTTTCGCATAGATCCCATATTGTGCTCAGATTTTCTAAATTCTGGCCATCTAGTTCGTCGAATGCTTCCTCTACTCCATACTCAATGATTGCTTCTCTCACAGCTGGAATTATGGAGTCTGTATTATCAATTAGACACATTCCTATTGTTTCTCCATCCGTCCATTTTTGCCATACGGTTTGTGTGTATTCTAATACGGATTCAGAGAACTGTATGTTTAGTTCATTTGTATCCTGAATCGTTATTAGTACAGAATTGGTGGGTGATACGGCAGGTATGTTGGAGGTTTCTTTTGTAGGCGACAAATTTGGAGTTTTGGTTGGTGTAGATGTAGAAACGCTTTCTATTTCAATCACTGTGTCAACTTTTTCTTCAGACGGTTGGGTAATATCAGACTCATTATTGCAGGCAATCAATGTTAATGAGGCAATTATTATCGTAGAAAAGGTTTTTATTATAGTCATAATAGTTGTAGTAGTCCTCCTCATATGCAACATATGCAACGAGAGTATATACTGATTATTACCAGACAATTAAGTGTACAACAAATTTATGGTTCAATGAATGCTTTGATTTTTCCCTGGTTATCAATCCAAGCTCTTGACATTCTAGGAGTATTAAATGCGCATCCTAGATTGCCTTTGTTGTCAATCATTATCAATCCTGCCTGTGATCTAGTCCTAGAATTAAGGATTTGAATAGATTTATTAGTTGCATGTTCTACTGATGTTTCAGTCAGTGTTAGATCGCATGCAAGTTTACTCAGAACTACTTTCATTATTGCTTCTCCATCGCCAGTAGCAGATACACCTGCTGTAGTATTGTCGGCATATGTACCACAGCCAACTAGGGGTGTATCACCAATGCGGCCTGTTTCCTTGTGTTTAGTTCCGCCAGTTGAAGTTCCGGCAGCAATATTGCCGTAGTTGTCAAGGGCTACGCATCCAACTGTGCCATATTTTCTGGATTTATTTATCTCCTTCTTCCATATATTGTGGGTATATTCAGTAATGAACCAATTGGGTTCGCATTCTTCAAGATTTAGGGTTTGAGCAAATTTTAGAGCACCTTGTCCGCTCAACATGTTGTGCTTACTATCATGTAATATTTGTATTGCTAGACTTATTGGGTTGCGTATTTGACTTACTCCAGCTACAGCACCGATGTTAAGGCCATCTCCTTTCATGACCATTGCATCCATTTCAACAAAGCCATCTTGATTGAGGTAGGATCCACGTCCAGCATCGAACACAGGATTATCCTCCAGTATTCTTATAGAATGCTCTATAGCCGTCAATGAGGTTCCACCTTGATCGAGTATGGCCCATCCGATTTCAATAGCCTCTTTGCAGCCAGAAAGATGAGCATTGAGATGCTCATCAACAATATCTCCAGCGCCGCCATGTACAATGATCTTGGGCCTCACAGGGCAGTAGTCTACTACAAATCGCTTGTGTAGTATAGGTTGTTTTTACAATCCCAGCTATAATCTTTATTATGTTTGATAAGGATAATCATAACAAGATAATTAGTGCAGGTGATGTGGCGCGTGGTAAACGGTTTGGTGACATTCAGTGGGATAGTCATGGCAAAACACTAGCATGGCTCCAAAGGAAAGGGCAAGATGCTGTAATTATGGTGAAGGAGTTTGATTCTGATATATATCCTTATACTGAGATACCATGTGGTGGGGCAAGTGTGAATTATGGTGGCGGGGACTTTACCATTGCGCATAGGCGGGTATTCACTGCATGTGATAATGAATTGTGGAGTACGGGATTGCTAGATGGTAAAAGGGTTCTGATCGTTGAATCGGACGGAATGATTGCATCGCCAACAGTTAGTTCTGATGGGAGGTATGTGGCATATGTAGTAAGTGGCAAGGATAGCGATGAAATAGTTGTGAGTCAATTAATTGGTGATGGTTCATCGGTAGTTGTTTCTAATGATTATGAGTTTTATATGCAGCCGAGTTGGCATAAATCTGGTGAATATATCGCCTGCGTAGGCTGGAATTCCCCAGAAATGCCTTGGGATGGGTCAGAGTTGCAACTTATATGTCTTGAATATGATAAACATGGCTTACGGGAATCTAATAAAGCAGTTCTGGATGGAAGTAAAGACATTGCTGTTTTTCAACCTGTATTTTCGCCTGATGGCAAATGGATCGCGTATGTAACTGATGTTACAGGATGGGGAGAGTTATATTTGTATGATCTTGACAGTGCGATGGCCAAACGGTTGACTAGTAGTTTGGCTGAACATGCAAGGCCTGCATGGGGTCAAGGCATGCGTACACTTGCATGGAGCTCTAATAGCGATTCAGTATACGCATTGCGTAGTGAGGATACGGTGGTACGACTATGGAAATATGGTGTAGATGGTACTGGCTCTGAAGTTGCCTGGGACAGCAACTATACTGATATTACTACTATAGATGTGTGTCCAAATGAGAACACGATAGCATGTCTGGCGTCAGGGTCAAATATTCCTGCCAGTATAGTTGCTGTGGGATTAGATAATAGTATGGATGTGCAGGTAATTGCGCGTGCGCAAGATCGATCTATCTCCTCCAGTAGGTTATCTTTGCCTAAGCCTGTGCGATGGGCCGGCAACGATACAACTATTGTCCATGGCCTATATTATCCTCCGATTATTGAGTCAAGTGGTTTACCTCCCGGTATTATCATGGTGCACGGTGGCCCCACAGGACAGGCCACATCATCTTTTGATCCAAAGGTTCAATTTTTTACCAGTAGAGGATATACGGTGTTACAAGTCAATTACCGAGGTAGTACTGGATATGGACGTGATTATATGCTAGAAATGCGCGGTGAATGGGGTAGGATTGATCGTGATGATCTGATTAGCGCATCACATTTTTTGGTTGATGAAAAGTTGGTAGATCCAAATCGTATAGTAGCTATGGGCGGTAGTGCAGGAGGGGCAACCGTATTGTTAGCATTAGTTCATAGTA
Organism: uncultured Anaerolineales bacterium; assembly: GCA_913040765.1. GTDB lineage: Bacteria > Chloroflexota > Anaerolineae > Anaerolineales > UBA11657 > UBA11657. Next base: position 5,231 of record CAJWIA010000006.1, read on the forward strand.
GTGGCTTGTTTGCTGCTGGGGTCTGTAGCTATCCTGTGACTGACATGATAGGGCTCACGCAAGATACTCATAGATTTGAGCGTCACTATTGCCACAATCTGATTGGCGCGTATCCAGCCTATAAGGATATTTATCGTCAGCGTTCAGCTATTTTATCTGCAGATGAGATTACTGACCCATTAATTGTATTTCATGGTAGTGACGATAAGGTTGTGCCTATAGAACAGTCTATCGGTGTAGTGAGAAGTCTAAGAGAGCGTGACATACCACATGAATTTCATGTATTTGATGGAGAAGGTCATGGATGGCGTCAGGAAGTCACCATTTCTAAATATTTTACTGCCGTAGAACAGTTTTTAGATAAACATGTGAAAAACAAAAGACAAGCAACTCAAATAGATAGGCTATATTAGCTGCCTTAATTGTTCTAAGGTTATATTTCCCCCACTCATAATAATTGCTACGCGTTTTCCTTGCAATCTTTCTCTTAATTTAGCTGCAGCAGCTAATGATGCAGCTCCTGAAGCTTCGACCAGGTTATGAGTTTTTTCAATTCCTAAAACAACTGCATCAACTAATTCTTGCTCGCTCACTAAAATAAAGTCATCTAGATGATCCCGTAGTATTTTTTGAGGTACATCAAATGCAGTGCGTGTGGCCAAACCCTCTGCAAATGTCTCCATTTTGGCTTCTACAGATTTCTGTTCTTTCCATGATAGATATGCGGCAGGTGCTGCCGCTGCCTGTACACCTATGATTTCAACTAGCGGGTTTATAGCTTTTGCAGCTATACAAGCGCCAGCAGCGCCGCTGCCGCCTCCAATTGGCACTATGATCACGTCTATGTCTGGACGATCCTCCAGTATTTCTAGAGTATAGGTGCCGACACCAGCTATAATTAGTGGGTCATCACCTGATGACAGGTAATGAAGACCTTCTTTTTCAGAGATATTCTCGATATATTCGCGACAATCGTCAAAGTCATTTCCGACAAACCGGACCTCTGCACCTAAATTTTGTGTTGCTTTTACTTTAGCCTCATTGGCACCATTAGGCATTGCTACAATAGCAGGCACGTTGAATAGGTGAGCTGCATAGGCGACACTTTGACCATGGTTTCCGGTAGAAGCAGTTATTACACCAGTATTGTTGTTATTGGTGTGGAAATGGGCCATGAAATTTACACCTCCGCGCACTTTGAATGCTCGTGTTGGTAGATGGTTTTCATGCTTGACCCATATTTCTGTGCCCAATACTTCGCTTAAGGTAGGATACTGATAAATTGGCGTGGGCTTAAGGTAAGGAGCAATTGTTCTTTGAGCCTGCAATATATCTTGGAAAGTAGGAACGATCATTGTTGTAATTCTTGAAGGCGTTTGGCAAGAGTGTCGCGAGATGCTCTATGCTCCGTCAATCTTTGTCGTTCTTTTTCGACTACATCCTTAGGTGCTTTATGAGCAAAAGGACTGTCTAGTAGTTTCTGCAATCTTTCTATCTGGTTTTCTAGGGCGCCTATTTCATTTTCTATGCGCGCTGTTTCTGCTTCTGAGTCGATATTTTCATTTGTGTCTAAGTAGATTTGAGTAGTGCTGACAACTAATGATATATCTGTTGGCATTGAGCTGTCATCGACTGATTTAATCTCTATACGCTCAGACTCAATTTTTGCAAGGGATGCTAGTATATGTTGCTGCTCGGAAATCATGTCATAATGGTCTGATGTTATTATAGTGGCCCCTATTTTTTGTGTGTTTGCTAGGTTATGTTCAGACCTAGCATTTCTGATTGTACGGATTATTTCTGTTAAGTGATTGAAATTGGCAACATCATTAGGTGCGTCTGATGCCTGCCCGGATGGCCATGGAGCAATAATGAGTGCTTCGGGCCATCCATTCTCTGGAACAAAACGTCCCTTGCATGTAGATTTGAGTTGCTGCCATATTTCTTCAGTTATAAAAGGAACAAATGGGTGTAACAACCGTAAGGTTTTATCAAGGACACCTACTAATATTCGCAAAGTTGTTTCTGAAGTACTTGGGTCAGCAAGCTGAAGTTTTGAGATTTCTATGTACCAGTCTGCATACTCTCCCCAGATAAATTCATATGCTGTAGTTCCTGCCTGGCCATATTGATGTTGCTCAATCAATCTAGTGCAAGTTTCGCAGGTTTCGTCTAAACGAGCTAGAATCCAGCGGTCTGCTAATGAAAGTTCGTTATTGGAATCATTGTGTGGGATTGCGTTTATTTTACCGATCACATAGCGTGAGGCATTCCAAATCTTGTTGGCAAAGTTCCTATTTGCTTTTACCCGGTCAATACTTAGATTCATATCGTTGCCTGGAGTAGATCCGGTGAGTAAAGTAAAACGTAATGCATCCGTGCCATATTCATCCATGACTTTTAGTGGATCAATGACGTTTCCAAGAGTTTTGCTCATTTTACGACCCTGTTCGTCGCGTACTAATCCATGCAGATAAACCTGTTTGAATGGCACTTGGCCAGTGAATTCGATGCCCATCATAATCATGCGTGCTACCCAAAAGAATAAGATGTCATAACCCGTTTCGAGCATTGTGGTTGGATAAAAATATTTCAGATCATCAGTTTCTTCAGGCCATCCGAGTGTAGAGAATGGCCATAGACCAGATGAGAACCATGTGTCAAGGACATCCTCATCTTGTGTTAGAGTGATGTCTTCACCTAGTTGTTCGTATGCTTCTCGGTATGCTTCTTCTTCGTTGTGTGCACAAAATATACTTCCGTCTGGCGCATACCATACAGGTATACGATGTCCCCACCAGAGCTGTCTCGATATACACCAGTCTCGAATGTTTTCTAGCCAGTTAGAGTAGGTCTTTTCAAAGCGATCTGGTGTGATGACAATATGCCTATCTTGAACTGCTTTCAGAGCGGCTTCAGCTAATGGTTGTATGCTAACGAACCACTGAGTGCTAATCATTGGTTCTACAATTTCTCCTCCGCGTTGAGTTCTTGGTACATTCAGCATGTGCGGCTCTTCTCGGTCTGTGAGGTTAGCATTATTCATGTCAGACCATAATTGTTTGCGAGCTTCAAACCGGTCAAGGCCAACATACGGTCCGCCAACTTCCGTGACCTTGGCATTGCGATCAAGAACCGATATGACAGGAAGGTTATGCCGTTGTCCAATTTCATAGTCGTTGGGATCGTGCCCAGGCGTTATTTTTAGTGCTCCTGTACCAAATTGTTGATCAACGTACTCATCAGCTATAACAGGGATTTCTCGTCCAATTATCGGGACTAATGCTGTTTGTCCTACAAATTTTAGGTAACGCTCATCCTCAGGATGTACGGCTACTGCTGTATCACCTAGGATAGTTTCTGGTCTTGTGGTTGCGACTGGAATATATTCGTCGTTGTCCTTAAGTGGGTATTTGAAATAGTATAGTGTTGCTGGCTCTTGGCTATATTCGACTTCTAGATCACTCACAGCTGTTTTGAGTCCAGGCGACCAGTTTATCAATCGAGGCCCTCGATAAATCAATCCTTTGTTGTAGAGAAGTACAAAAGCCTCTCGCACAGCAAGTGATAAGCCTTCATCTAATGTGAATCGCTCTCGGTCCCAATCGCAGGATGCTCCTAATCGGCGAAGTTGATTGGTTATTTTATCTCCATATTCACGTTTCCATTCCCAGGCGCGTTCAAGGAAGTTAGCGCGTCCGATTTCTTCGCGGTTGGTCCCTTCATCGGCTAGGGCTTTTTCAACTTGCAATTGTGTAGCAATGCCTGCATGATCTGATCCTGGTACCCACAATGTGGACAGCCCGGACATTCGGTGGTAACGGATCATGAGGTCTTCCATTGCCACGAACATAGCGTGTCCTAAGTGTAATTCGCCGGTAACATTGGGTGGAGGAATTGCAATAACATAAGTAGGTATATTGGGGTTGAAGTCTTCATTTTGGGGTTGGTTGTGAGGCTTGAAATAGCCTTGTTCTTCCCACCAATTGTATAGTCGTTCTTCCGTGGATTTGAAGTCGTAAGTTTTAGGAATGTTGTTCATAGCAGCATATTTTATCGCTAATAATTGTCATTTGTTAGGCATAGGACAGACTCTGCCGCACACTTATTTTTGTAGCTGTGCGTGCAGGCCAGAGAGAAGCAAGTATAGCAAGCACAATTACTGCTCCTAACCATATCAATGCGGCGATCCAATTATAATAAAAATCAAGATCCATTTTGAGCATTACCTGTCCCAGTTGTCGAGAAATAGGTTGAGCTATCACAAATGCAATAGGTACTGAAAGTATCCAGCTGACCACACCTTGTGCTAGTCCTTCCAAAAGAAACATGTTTATGATCGTGCTAGAACGTGCACCGATGGCACGCATTACTCCTATTTCTCTAGTACGTTCAACTACACTAATGGACAGAGACCCCATTAGTCCTAGTCCACCAACTATGGCTACTAGTGTAGCTAGCATTAGGAGCATTTGGGTCACAGTGCTGAACTGGAAAAGAGCATACTCTTTTTCTTCCTCTGTAGTACTTGTCCCAAAAACGCTTACTCGCATCCTTCTGTCCTCATATAGATTTTGTAACTCTTCCTTGACAGCTATTGCTGATTGGGGATCAGGAGACGTTGTGCGTATCAGCAAATCTGTCCCATGCTGGAACTTTTTGGTTGAGCGGTATACTGCAGATAGTGGCGCATAAAGTGGATCAGGTTCTCCTACTTTGCGGAATACTACTTGGAAAATACCTACAACTTGCCATTCGTCGCTGCCGAGAACATCCAAATCTAGGGTAATGATATCTCCGACATCTATGTTATTGTCAGTAGCTAATTCTTTGCTTATCACTACAACGTTACCATCTTCTGGTTTTAGCCAGCGTCCTGATAACATAGTAGGACGATACATTTCCTCTGCTACAGGTATTCCCACTAAGTTAGAAGCAGACCCTACATCACGTGCAACTTGCCCCGATCTCAACACTGACGCTGCATGACTGTACCACATAGATGCTCGTGCCACTCCTGGGACAGAGTTAGCTAGATCAATGGCTCGAGAAGCTCGTTGATCCCACACGAAGATCAACCGGAGATTATATCCGCGGCTATCCATATCTTTTGATACGGTAGTAATTAGTGATTTCGACAAGCTCATTACCATGATGAACATCGTACCGGCAGCTACCAGTACTAATTGGGTCAATATAAGTCTACCTTTACGACGAAACATATTGCCTATCGCGAGAGTTTGTGGCGGAGTTAAGTGTTGTTGACCTATTCTTTCTATCCATTTATCGATCCAATCCCCGCCATAGTGCCCACTTCCCAGTCCGTAACTAGCAATGGCCTCTCTGACAGTTATGGCAGCTCCATGTATTACAGGCCATAGGGCTGCTAACACCGGTACAGCCAAGGCTGCTAGAAGTTGATAAACTGCAGCTGATTGGGATATACGAAAGATTTCGTGATCTATATTGAAAATATTGAGAAACCATTGGCTTCCTCCAAAAGCTATAGCAGCACCTAGAGGTAATGAGATTGCTAAGGCTAATATCCCATAAACTAAAACGCCACCAAGATATAACTGGATGATTGCGCGACGTTGACCACCTATTGCTTTGATTATACCTATTTGATTGGTCTGTTCGGTTACTATTGCAGTCATAGTATTAGTCACTAATACTACGCTCATGAAGAGTGAAGCTACTGCTAATATTTCCATGACAAGCACTACTCCATCTAGAAACATCTTCCCCCAATGCTCATCAGGTTTTTGATAAAAGGTAGCTCCTACCGAAATTTGTTCTTTACCCAGTTGATCTTTGATCTCAAACGCCATTTCTTCAGAGTTCATTCTACTGAATGGAGAAACCCGTATTTTTAGATTAAAGTATTCACCCTCGGGTATCCCTAGTCGTTCAAGGCCTTGGGGATTCATAAAAAACAATGCGTCGCCACCAAAAGATGGTGGTTCAACAAAGGGATGTCGTATCATGCCATTTATGGGCAGCCATCGGGCAGTACCGTCGGCGAGCTCTATTTGTACTTCGTCACCGATGTCAATGCCATAGTACTCACTAGCTGTACGTTCAATCCCTAAAGTATTTTTCGTCGGCCACTCACCTGCTATCAGAGAGATTTGGTCATAAGTTTGCTCATTGTAGTCAGGCCGAGTAGCCACCATGCCTGGTTGCCATTTATCATCTGATGTTAGTTTGTAACGCAATCCAATCTGGTTTGTAATATCTACTGATAAAACCCCATCGATTTTTGAAAGTTGGTCTGCCATATCTTGATCTAGGTATTGGAATGTGAACATATTGATATGCGATGGATAGGTAGAGGCATGTGAAATATCCATCTGGGTATACAATTGATCATTCATACCAAAAATAGCACCGACGCAGAATACTCCTGCAGCTACACTCATTACTACTAACAGAGTGCGTGATTTACGTTCCCAGAGATCATGCCATAGTTTGCGCCACAAGACATTCATGTGAGTGGCACCTTGATTGTGGATGATTCGTCACGTGAAATGCGACCGTCGTCCATTTCTATTGCTCTAGGAACTCTGTTAGCTAACATCTGATTATGGGTTACCATAATGATGGTCTTTCCCTCAGATGATAACCTCAGGAAAATATCGAACACATCATCTGCAGTGCTTGTATCTAGATTTCCGGTAGGTTCATCAGCTACTAGTAATGGTGGATCGTTAGCCAGCGCACGAGCAACAGCAGCGCGCTGCTGTTGGCCTCCTGAAACCATATTAGGTAATTTGTGTAATTGATCACCTAGACCGACCAATTCAAGTAGTTCGGTAGCACGGTTATTTCGTTCGTTGCGCGGAAGTATGCCAGCAAAATCCATTGGTAAGATTACGTTCTGTAATAGACTAAGTGCAGGCAGCATTTGAAAGAATTGGAATATGATACCTACATTTTTGCCTCTCCACGCAGCTAGTTCGTTCTCAGTCATCGTATTTACATCTTGGTTGGTAACTAGCACTTCGCCGGAAGTGGGGAAGTCTATTCCGGTGATCATATTCAACAATGTAGATTTGCCGCAACCAGATTGTCCAACGATGCTAACAAATTCGCCTGGATGTACGTCGAGACTAAGTTTTTTCAATACGGGTATTACAGAGTCGCCGACTTGAAAGGATTTATCTACATTCCGTAGTTTTACTACATATTTATTGTTGGAATTGATGTGACTATTTGTATTGCTTGTTTCATTAGTATTAGTCATGGTTATGATTCTACCAGACAGGGACAGCAGCTTGTGTTAGACCATTGTTAAACATAAAATGGACTACATTTGCTATTAGGCAAATCTATAAGATGGTACACGTGGTTATAAGGTGGTAATTAGTAAGTGATTATTGTTGATGAGGATAATAATTGATGAATAGCAGTTCGCTGCACAAATGGAATAGTGATACCGGTCTAAACCACTTTGAAAAGATATTGTGGATGATTTTGAATTGGATTAACAACAATTGGTTTCCTGCCAGGATTGATAGCAATTTGTCAATAGGTGATTTTAATCCTGTAGTAACGAAAGATAGTTGGGAGTTAACTTATGAGACTATGACTTCTCCTTCCCGCACATTGGCAAAAATATTTATGCTTCAATTGCCCTGGCAGGAGATTTGTGCTGAGCTTGGAAATGTCCATATTCTGGATATAGGGTGTGGATCTGGAAACAATGGAGTACGTTTACAGCGATGGTCAGGGAATATGGTTTCTACTTATGTGGGTATGGATTTGAAGCGACATAATAACTGGAAGGAGGTTGTTGGCAAACTATCTAATTTGTCGTTTGTGCAAACTGACGTGGCTGATGTAACACGATGTTTTAAGGCGGAAACAAATTTTGTTTTTTCTCAAAGCGCTATAGAGCATTTTACAGATGACGTTAAGTTGTTTCACGATATACATGCGTTTGTCAGTCAGAGGTCTCAACCTGTTATTCAGGTGCATTTGCTTCCATCAAGTGTAGGGCTAAGACTTTACAGGTGGCATGGAGTACGTCAGTATACGCCACGCTCGATTTCTATGCTTACTAAAGTATTTAATGATTGTTCCTATGCCCGTCTGTTTCCTCTAGGTGGTAAAAGGTGTAACATTGCACATATTGCATTGCGAGGATTGCAGCAGATGTCTAATGTAGATGAGGATCACACGCAGATATTACAACATGAATATTCTGATAGGGTGCGTGAAGCAATTGTATCTGATGCGGCAGAGGTGCAAGTACGACCGTCGTTTTATGCGCTTGTGATACATTCGAATTGGGTAAGGAGAATATTTTGACGGATTTTGATATTTATAATTTTGAATCGGAAGAGATCATAACTGGTATTTCTGAGTGGGCAGCTATCGAGAGTCCTACCTATAACGCTAATTCTGTCAACAAGATGATGGATGTAGCAGAAAGTTTTATGAGCGGCATGGGAGCAGATATAGTTAGGACACCAGGTTCAGGTGGCTATGGTGATGCTCTGCAGGCTAGTTTCAGATTTGAACATAATTCGGAATCAAAGGGGATACTTATCCTAGGTCATCTTGATACGGTGCATTTGGAAGGCACTACTTCTAAAGAGCTTCCAATCAGGCGAGAAGGTGATAAATTGTTTGGACCTGGTGTATTTGATATGAAAGGCGGAATGTACATGGCCTGTAATGTAGTCAAACAAATATTAAAGGTCAAGGATGGTTTGAGTTTGCCAGTGTCATTCCTTTTCATACCAGATGAGGAGATTGGAAGTCCAAGCACACGTCATTTGATTGAAGAAGTGGCGCAATCACATAAATATGTCTTAGTGCCAGAACCAGCTAGGCCTGGCAAGCTAATTACGGGTCGTCATTCTTTTCTCCGTTACATACTACATGTTTATGGTAAGCCCGCTCATGCGGGTGTAGCTACAGGAATTGGCCGAAGTGCTATCAGCGTGATGGCAAAGGTAATTGAACAAGTTGAAAGTTATTCAGACGTAACGAAAGAAATTACATATAGAGTTGGGAATATCAATGGAGGCAATTTTGTCAATGTGATTCCCACTGAATGTCATGCCGAGGTTTTATGTGTTGCTCCTAACAAAGAAGCTGTGAGAGAAATCCAGAATTGTATGGGAGTAATCGAAAGTCCTGATCCCGATGTGCGTGTTGAGGTTGAGACTGGTCCGATACGTCCTTTATTTCAGAAGTCGGAGGGCAATATGGAGTTGTTTGAAATTGCAAGAAAGATAGCTGTTGAGCTGGACCTAAAGTTGGGTCACGGTCAATTTGGGGGTGGCAGTGACGGCAATTTTACTGGTGCATTGGGAATACCGACGTTGGATGGGTTGGGTATCGAGGGTGATGGACATCATACAAAAAATGAGCATTTACTGGTTTCATCACTGGTAACGCGATCCCAACTTTTTGCGGGGATACTTGGCATTTTATCTGATCGTCATGGTTAGTTGGAATCATATGAAACCGAATATGTTTGTGTCAAAATAGTGAAAACTTGTACCGTCTGCGTTGCGAATTTGCTGAATAGTACTATGCGTGTACTGATTAATTTGACTATCATGGTCTTCATTAGCGGGGGTGTTGAAGTAGCTTATGCTTTAGAGAGTTGTAGTGTAAAGAGTGATCAGATGGATCGGTCGTTAGTTCGTTATGTTGGAGGCATGCGCTATCAATTGAAGTCTTCGAGCAATAAGGCGTCAGAAGTGTCATACGACTGTGTTAGAGAGAGTTCGGTTACAGAGAGTGTAGCTACCTCAATTTTGTACTCAAGCAATATTGAAGAGAATATAGTAGTAAGTGGAATTGTCAAGCCAGACGCTATAGTTGTTGTTATTGATGATTTTGGTTATCGTAATGACTGGGTTTTGGAAGGTTTTCTGAATTTGGATGCTTCGTTGTCATATGCGGTAATTCCAGGAAATCAATTTAGCTCTAGTACCGGCAGTTTAATTCATGATAATGGATATGAGCTAATAATTCATATGCCTATGCAGGCTGTAGGCTCGGCGCCAGGGGAAGTTGACTTCAGGTTGTTGACTACTATGAATAAGGAAAATATATATTCAAGGATACATAGCGCTTTAGTCCAATTTCCTACTGCTGTTGGTATGAATAATCATCAGGGCTCAGCTTTTACAGCACACCCTTATTCTATGAGCATTGTAGCATCCGAGCTTCGAAGGCAGAACTTGTATTTTCTGGATAGTGTTACAAGCGCACATACGGTGGGTGCTGAAAGTATGCGTGCTGCAGGCGTGCCTGTAGTTGAAAGAGATTTGTTTCTGGATTCGGTGGATGATTTGAACTATGTTAATGAGCAGCTGGACAGATTAGCTTATTTGTCTAGACAGCATGGTTATGCTGTAGGTATTGGACATGTGCGTGCAAATACTCTTTTAGCTTTGCAGCAGTCAATACCGCGTCTAAAGCAAGCTGGCCATGAGTTTGTATTTGTCTCAGAAGTTGTAAATCTTGTGCCGCAATAATTCTATAGAGAAGTAAATAATTTTGTTTATATGAAAAATTCTGTGAGTATTCCTGTCCGTCAACAGGAGATCGGAGATATAGAGTACGCTAGTTTAGATCTTCTCATTAGATATGAGAAATTGTTGCTGTGGCTCCGCGATAGGTATATTGATACAGTAGAGAGTTGTCAGTATTTATCTAAAGATAAGATTATAAAATGTGTAGAATGTCGCGGTGAACAGTATGACGCTGGGGGATACTCCGAGCCTAGGTTATGGATTTATGCTGAAATTAGAGAGTGTTCTGGTTATATCAATGTTGATTGTGTTGGACATCCAGCTACGATAAAGCAATTGCGCCGACAGTTCGAGTAAAGCGCACATTAGCTGTTATTACACCCAATAATATGCTCTGTTGTTTCTTATATGTTTCATAGGAATCGAAAATGTAATGTTAATGATTTATCCGTATCATTATGGTAGTTAATAGTGGCAAAAAACTTACAGGGAGGTAAGTCGATGACAAATATAGTGAGACGCAGTTCCAATTCGCAATTGTTTTCACCATTTGCAAGTGCACTGCCTATAAGAGGTATCTTTGAAAGCTTTTTTAACGATAGTTTGGCTGATCAATCATGGGCAACTCAGTTTGACACTCATTTGGAAGTGGATGTAACTGAAAGCGAAGATGAGTATGTTTTGACTGCCAATATTCCGGGTGTAGAAGCAGAAGATGTCTCAGTTAAACTAGAAGATCAAATAGTATCAATTTCTGCTGATATGTCTACTGAAGATGAAGATGAGCAGAATGGATATCTGGTGCGCGAGCGTAGGGTTGGTAAATATAATCGCAATTTGCGATTAGGATCTAAGTTCGAGCATGATAAAGTTAAAGCAGTGGTAAAGAATGGTGTGCTGACACTTAGTATACCCAAGGCTACTAAATCCAAGCCTCGGCGTGTAGAAGTAGAAGTTATATAAGCAGCAAAAAAGCGACCGATGTCGGTCGCTTTTTTGCTGCTTATTCTAGTAGGTGTTATTCGGAAGGGTTAATTACACTGTCTTCAAACCATGAACGGGCAGTCTGTATAGCATTATTGAGATTTCCCTCTGCTAATTTGGTCATTAGATCCTGAAGTTCATCAATATCAATAGCGGTGTACACACTAAGTGCATTCTTCATTCGTTCCATGCAGATAGGAATGTTTAAGATGTGCTTTACGTCGGTTTGAAGATCAAGAAGTTCTGGTAGCAATGGAAGCCAACTTTCCCCACTGTCTGTTGTGGCTATGTAACGGTCAGCTAACATTTTTATTTCGGATGCAAGCTTACGCATAGCATCAATGCTACATGGATCTGGTGGAGGTGTGGGAGTAGGCGTAGGAAGAGGTGTGGGTGTTGGCGTAGGAGTGTTTATGATAAGTATGTCTGTGTTGCATGATGTTATAAATTGGGCACTCAAAATTAGTGCAATTATTGTAAATTTCTTGCTCATATAATATCAAATAGATCGAATAATAGGTAATGGTTAGTTGTGTTTGCCTAATTCTAGATAGATGAAGTAGCAAGAATCTTGCCAAAGAGTAACTAGGTATTTATAGAGATATTATATGTATTGCTATCAAATTTAAAGCACCATGCTTAAGCTGTAAATTCCCTTGAACTACCACAAAGTTTGAGTAGTATTCTATGCGATATGAATTGTATGTATTAGCATGGATTACCACGTTAATAATCCCACTACTATCTTCCAAGGCCAGAAAACGAATTCCATTTGCAGTAGGTGGGCTTTGTCGTGTTACTACTATTCCTCCCACTTTTACTTTTTGTCCGTTATTTATGCTGTGCAGTTGAGAAACAAGTATGGTTTTGTGATGAGACAATGCATCTCTGTACAAATAAGTAGGGTGATTATCGATGCTTACTTGAGTTGCATTGAACTCGGATGCAAATTTCTGTTCAGGTGTCATGGGTTTCAATGCGACCTGTTCTCCAGATATGGTCAGTTTTAGATCATTCAATCTAGAGGTAGTTTGATAAGCGTCAGTTAATTCCCATAGTATTTGGCGACGGTGTTTTTTAGGATGTAAATAATCTAATGCGCCAGATAAAACAATTGATTCCATTAGTGGCCTAGGGAATTTCATGCGTTGTATTAGATTGGGTAAAGATTGAAAAGGTGCGAGCTTGCGTTCCTGCAAAAGAAGATTGATGTGTTCCGTGCCAAATCCGCGTATGGTTTTTAAACCTAGACGTATTTTTCCGGATTGCAAGGTGCTTCTAGCTTTAGAATACCTTAAGTCTACTGGCAAGAAACGCACCCCTATTCTTCGGGCATCTGATATTACAACATGCTCTGGATAGAATCCCATTGGTTGATTTCGTAATACACCAATGAAGAATTCGGTAGGGTGATGACATCGTATCCATGCCGACCAATATGTGATAACTGCAAATGCGGCTGCATGTGCTTTTGAGAACGAGTAACCTCCAAAAGATTTCAATTGATCAAAAATTTGATTGGCTATAAAAGTGCTCACTCCTCGTGATTGTGCTCCATCTATAAATCTTGTATGGAAATGCTTTATTTGTTCTTTAGTGTGTTTGTGTCTTAGAGCTCTACGTAATAGTTCTCCTTCTCCTGGAGTGAATCCAGCTAGATCACGAGCTATTTTAAGTACTTGTTCTTGAAAAAGAATAACACCTAAGGTTTCTTTTAGTGCTGGTTTTAGTAGTGAGTGTAGATAGGTTGTTGGGTTTCTTCCTTCGCGTCTTAGTAGGTAAGGGTGTACCATGTTGGATTGTAACGGCCCAGGTCTTATTAATGCTACTTGTATGGTTAAGTCTGCTAACGAACGTGGTTTGAAGCGAGGGATTAATGATGATTGTGCCCGACTCTCTATCTGGAATACTCCAATTGTCTCTCCGCGGCAAATCATATCAAATACATCAGGATCATCAAATCTGAGTTTCTCTAGTTCTGGTGACGGATTTATTAGAGCGCATGCATCAGAGATTGCTGATAGCATGCGCAGACCGAGCACATCTAATTTGATCCAGCTCATGAGTTCTAAAGAATCTTTATCCCATTGAACCACTGTTCGTTCTTGCATACTGGCTGGTTCAATCGGCATATAATCAGTCAGCTTCTGTTTTGAAACTATCATGCCTCCGTTATGTATGCCGAGGTGTCTGGGAAAACCTTCAAGCAAGGCGGTTATTCGCAGTAGCTCTTGCCACCTGGGAGAGTAGAAATCCTCTTTGAGGATTGCACGTATGCTTTTTGACTCCGGCAAGGAAGATGCGGAGTGGTCATCTAATACGGCAGTAGCATTTTGCAATGTATCTTTTTCAAATCCTAGTGCTAATCCTACATCTCGTAGTGCTGAACGTGCGCGGAAAGTGACAATAGTACATGCCATAGACACTTGCTCAGGACCATATTTGTTGTATATGTACTGTATAACCTCCTCTCGTCTATCGGCCGCAAAATCAATATCTATGTCAGGAGTGGTTGAGCGTTCTCTAGATAAGAAGCGTTCGAAGACTAGTCCAGTGTCTAATGGATCTATAGGGGTTATACCTAGCAGGTATGCAACTAAAGAATTGGCTGCACTACCACGACCTTGACAAAGAATATTGTTTTTACGTGCGAAACATATGAGGTCCCAAACTACTAAGAAATAGTTTGCCAAATTGTATTCGGATATCATGCTTAGCTCATGATCGAGTGTCAGAATGTATTTGTTTTTGTCGGACACAATTTTCTGTGCAAGTGTTGTGTGGCATAGTTTGCTTAGTCTGTCATCTGAATTCATTTGAGAAGACAGCTGTATTTGCGGTAGTACTTGGGGTCCAAAGGGCAGATTTACTTGGCATCGTTCGGATATGTAAAGCGTGTTATTTATAGATTGTGTATATTCAGTAAAGAGTTTTTTCATTTGTTGTGGGCTACGGAAATAATATTCATGATTGG
>CAJWIA010000007.1 GCA_913040765.1 uncultured Anaerolineales bacterium
AGGTCGTCTCCTGCAAACACGCGCGCAACAGGAGAAGGCGAGGTATTATCTAATACAATTGATTCGAAAATAGTCCGTGCCGAATCCCCTTCCTCTCGTACCGCAAGTTTAATGGGTTCGGATACCCCTCCAAATTCTGCCCAGTCTACTGTTGTCCCTGTATATACAGATCTGAGATCTTCTATTGATAGCTCGTTAATATCACAATCTTGCTGGACAATAGCATGCAACTTAGTAAGCACCAGAGGGACTGAAAAAAGACTTAGATTATCTGGAAAGTACAAAACAACACCTGATTCAACACCACCTGAAGATACAGCTTTAATTAATTGCCTGTCAGATGAATAGATCTGTATTTGAAAATCTTCACTATAGGGTGATTTCATGAGGAGATTACGAACGAGCTCACTGGTAGTACTTGTCACACCTACCGTATACACTGGCTCCTTTGTAGCAATTGGATCTGGAGCAGGAGAACAGCCAATCAATGTACCAATCAACCCTACTAGTACACAGTACCAAGCAAACGGGCGTAGCGAGTGATTCTGCAAATATCTAAGTAACCAATGAATGGATACAATCCCTACTAATAAAGCTGTCAAGAATCCCGCTAAGATAGCGGGCCAATATTGCCATAGTAGATGGTTAGTAAGCAATTCTATGCCTGCAACCAAACTAGCTCCCAGCATCACTGGTATCGCCATCAGAAAGCTGAGCCTAGCCGCTGACTCACGTGTAAACTTTCTTAGAAGTCCTCCCACGATTGTGACACCAGACCTCGATATACCAGGTAGGATTGCTAGAGCCTGAAAACATCCGATTATCAGAGCGTCCACCCATCGGATATCTCTAATACTAGTTCTAACCTTCGGAGCATATAGCTCTGCTGCAACAATCACCAAAGCCGTCACCATCAACAACGCTGCAACACCCCTAGGGTTATCTAACATATCTAGGAAAAACCCTTTGAAAATCACCCCAATTAATCCGGCCGGAATAGTTGCAACCAAAATTAACCAGCCTAGTTTTGCCTTATTATTGGCAAGAGGATTCCGGTTCCACAACCCTGTAAGCAATGCCAACATAATAGCTTTGATATCTTGCCGAAAATAAATGATTACAGCTACTAATGTGCCTAGGTGTAACAAAATATCTACTGTAAATTGTATTTGGGAGTCAAATGACCATCCTAACCAATGCGGCACTAGTACAAGATGCGCCGAGCTTGATATAGGGAGGAACTCCGTTATTCCCTGTATAACACCTAGGGCTATAGCTTGTAACACAGTCATAACTCAATATTATCCTCAAACATCCGTTTCCAAGAGCCAAATTCACCGGCAATAATTGCATTACGCATATCATTCATCATATCATGCAGCATATACAAATTGTGGATAGTCAGCAGTGTGGCACCAAGAATCTCCTTAGCTTTACAAAGATGTCGAATATACGCCCTACTGAAGTTAGTACAACAATAACACCCGCATGCTACATCTAGAGGCCTATTATCATTAGCATATGCAGCTTTCTTCATGTTCATTTGCTTGCGCCGAGTCATAGCAGCTGCATTACGAGCAAGTCTAGTAGGTAGGACACAGTCAAACATATCTACTCCATTGGAAACAGCAGAGACTAATTCGGCCGGAGACCCGACACCCATAAGATACCTTGGTTTTCCAGCAGGTAGTATATCTGCAACCAATTTGGTCATTGATTGAAGCTCTTTCTTAGTTTCTCCGACAGATAGTCCACCAATAGCATTGCCTAGCAAATCGAGCTCCGCAATAAACCTTGCTGATTCACTCCGTAAATCTGGAAATATGCCCCCTTGAACAATTCCAAACAAAGCTTGATCACTACGTCCATGTGCAGCTTTACAACGAAGCGCCCAATCATGGGTACGCACCATGGCCCTTTCGTTTGTTTCACGATTGTATGGCTCTGGACACTGATCGAATGCCATAATAATGTCAGCTCCAAGATTGTTCTGTATATCGATTGCGACCTCTGGAGTAAATCTATGAGTTGCCCCATCTATATGTGACCTAAATGTAACGCCTTCATCATCAATATCATTCTTCTTACCAAGCGAAAAGACCTGAAAACCTCCTGAATCGGTAAGGATAGGACCAGACCAATTCATGAAATTATGTAATCCACCCTGATCTCGCACTATATCAAAACCTGGCCTTAGGTAAAGATGATAGGTGTTTGCAAGCACAAGCGATGTACCAGCTGATGATAGTTGCTCCGGAGTCACAGCCTTTACTGCAGCCTGAGTACCAACCGGAGCAAACACAGGCGTGTGTATCATCCCATGAGGAGTGCGCAGCAAACCTGCTCTTGCCCGATTTTCTGTAGCCAACAATTTAAACTCAAACATACAGGGTCAGATTATACCTTTACGAAGTTATAAGTAGTTAATAGCGTTGTAACACGAATATTTGTTGCTGCTAACTTATATATGATAAAATCAACGATCAAACATACCAAGGTAAAAACTGTAAAAACTACATGTCTTTTGGATATCACGGAAAAATATTACACGTCAACTTGACGGATAGCAGTATCTTCGAAGAACGACCTCCAGATGCTTTCTACAGGAAATATCTAGGTGGTTCAGCTATGGGTATGTATTACATTCTAAACGACATGTCTCCTGGTGCCGACCCTTTAGGTCCAGATAATATCTTAACTCTTATGTTATCAGTTTTAACCGGAGCACCAATTTCAGGACAGAGTCGACTTACAGCAAACGCCAAGTCACCTCTTGTTGATGGTATAGGAGATTCGCAATCAGGTGGTTTCTTTCCAGCAGAGCTTAAATTCGCAGGGTATGACGGAATTGTAGTAAAAGGACAGTCAGAGAAACCAGTGTATCTCTGGATAAAAGACGGTGAAGCTGAGCTACGCAACGCAACACATCTTTGGGGTAAATCAACGGGAGATGTAAACGACATTCTAATAAGCGAACTTAATGACAAAAAGATTGAAGTAATGCAATGTGGACCTGCCGGAGAGAAACTGTCTTACCTTGCCGCCATCATAAACATGGCAAATCGTGCTAATGGACGTACTGGTCTAGGTGCTGTAATGGGGTCTAAGCGCCTCAAAGCTGTAGTGGTTCGCGGGACATCAAAAAAACTTCCGGTTGCATCATCCAAACAACTAAACAAGTTTGCACGAAGTGGAGTCACAGCTTTCGACGACAATGCATCTATGGTCGGGTTACGAAAAGATGGCACTGCTGGAGTAACCTCTCTTCAACATGCTGACGGGGGTCTACCCACCTATAATTTCAATTCGGGTCAATTTGCTGCTATGGACTCGATTAGCGGAGAGACCATGACAGATACTATTCTCACCGGACGCGAGACCTGTTATGCCTGTACAGTACGCTGCAAACGCAGCGTAACAACTACATACCGGGACGAGCAAGTTGATGAAAAATATGGTGGTCCTGAATACGAAACTCTTGCAACATTTGGGTCTTACTGTGGAGTAAGTGATCTAAGTGCGGTAGCAATGGCCAACCAAATATGCAATGAGTACGGCCTTGACACTATTGGGACTGGAGCAACTATTGCGTGGGCAATGGAATGTTTTGAGGAGGGTATCCTTTCAGAAAAAGATGTTGGTTTCCCCATTCCAATGGGTGATCCAGAAGTCATGGTAAAACTAACTAAATTACTAGCATCTCGTATCGGATTTGGTGATGTGATAGCAGATGGGTCTCGTGCAGCAGCAAATCGTTTGGATAGAGGGCACGAATACCTTATAACGGTAAAAGGAGCTGAGACCCCGGCTCATATGCCCCAAGTAAAACGATCTTTGGGTCTTATTTACGCAGTCAATCCATTCGGTGCTGATCACAACTCATCTGAGCATGACCCAGCTGTTGAAGATGATTACAAACATTATTCTGATCGACTACAAAGCATTGGAATTAAGACCAAGCTACCCGCAAAATCGTTAGGACCAGATAAAGTGAGGTTTGCTCTCACCACACAACATATGAATTCTTTTCTCGATAGTGCTAATTTATGTGTGTTCGTGTGGGGATCAGCCTGGCAGCTTTTCAGCCCCGAGGACTGTGTAAGCCTAGTTATTACTATAACTGGATGGGATGACTTTACCATTGATGAAATGCTGTTAGTAGGTGAAAGACGGCTCAATATGCTTCGTGCATTCAATGCTCGAGAAGGAATTGATCGCACCGCAGACAAGTTGCCAAAAAAATTCTTCAAAACACTACAGGGGGATGGACCCAGCTCAGGTATAGCACTAGACATTGAAGAAATTATGCAAGCACAAGAATGGTATTATGAAATGAGTGGATGGAGCCCGGATTCTGGAAATCCTACCAATGACACACTAAAAAGATTAGGTCTTGAATGGATTGATCTATGATTATCGTCAACCAATTAGTTAAACTTAATATGTGTCGGCTACTTGAATAAAACACTTGTGAAAACTGATCAGTACACAGCCAAAGACTTTAGTTTTCGTAAAACCTGTCCTGAAATACCTAATACCACCTATTTAACTCACAAGATACACTCCTACCCAGCAAAGTTTATTCCCCACATACCACGCTGGTTTCTAAAAGAATACGGAAGACCAGGCAATACAATACTTGACCCTTTTTGTGGATCAGGTACTGCGCTAGTTGAAGCAAACCTATTAGGGATTAATGCACTCGGAGTTGACATCAACCCGCTCGCCCAAATGTTATTGAAAGCCAAAACCGGATTGGTGGACAACCACGACAAGTTTTCTTCACAATGCTTAGACATTGTCGAGAAAACACATGAGTATCCACCTAATTATGTACCTGATTTGCCTAACCTAGATACATGGTTTCTACCACAAGCTCGCAAAGAGCTTTCTCAAATATTCGGGTATCTTTTAGATAACCCGCATCAATTTCCAGATGAAGTTATCGATTTTATGCTAGTGTGCGCTTCTTCTGTCGTGAGAAAAGTATGCAATGCTGATCCGCAAATAAGTAAGCCTTTCATATCTAAACGAATGCGCGCTCTACTAAAAGAAAACTCAGTAGAGCAAAGAGCTCTCCATTTGCTCAAACATAACACTCGGATCTTTCTTGATCGAAAGATCAAGTATATGCGTACTATTGATAATTTAGGAAAAATATGGGGGTATTTACCTACAAGCAAAATGGTTATGAACTCAGATGCAAGAACACTAAGAAATATACGCAACCAATCAATAGACTCAATAATAACCTCACCACCATATGCTAATGCACAAGAATACTTTCGTTCAATCAAAATGGAATTATATTGGCTTAGCTTGTTAGATGGTGATTACCTAAAACAACTCAACAAAGAGATTGTAGGCACTGAGAGTCTGCCTATTTCAGAGTGCAGAGATACACCTGAATTTGGAATCAAAGAATTGGACACAGCACTAGAAGAGATACACCTAATTGACCAGAAACGCGCACATATAGTGCTTCGTTATTTCCAAGATATGCAAGCAAGTATTGAACAATGCTACAGAGTACTTAAACCCGGAGCATATTTTGGTCTATTGGTAGGAGACAACGTAATCCGTAAAATAAAAATAAATACCCACTCATTTATTCAAGAAATTGCCGAGGGCACGGGTTTTAGTACCGAGACTGTAGGCTATGACCGTATAGTTGCACGCAGACTGACACCAAAACGAAATGTGTCCGCTGGGTTAATTGAGATAGAGTGGATGCTTATATTTAGAAAACCAGGATTATAAACAAGTTCTATAATCGCATAGTCATTTATAGACTCTAGGCACTCTACTTCCTATAGATGAAACTACATCATAATTTATAGTACTCCATCTAGAAGCAACCTCTTCTGCAGAAATATAATCCGCTCCCTGAGAACCTATTATTACAACCTCGTCACCAACCACAGCATCGGGCACACCATCTAATCGAACCATAAATTGGTCCATGCAAACAGTTCCAATCACAGGGACTCTTTTTCCTCCGATCAGCACTATTTTTTTGCCATGCCGTCTGTATCCATCAGCGTAACCTGTGGGCACAGTACCGATGATCTCTTGTCCAGTGGTTACATAATTGTGACCATAACTAATGCCCGTCCCACTAGGCACCTGCTTCACCTGGATCAATTGCGCTTTCCAAGTAAGTGCTGGCCGTAAATCAACGGGGCACTTGCAGTCATCGGACGGATCAAGCCCATACATTGCAATACCTAACCTAATCATATTCCAACTTAAATCTGGTCTATTTATTATTGCAGCTGAATTTGATGAGTGCACAAAACCAGGACATATCCCGGCCTCTGTAAGTAACTCCACCACATTACGAAAACAGTCTTCCTGATCAAGTGTAGGTGTGAGATCGGCTTCATATGCACGAGCATAGTGTGTTGACAGACCCTCAAATAGCAATCCTTGAGCACCATACAAATAGTTAGCAATATGAAATGCATCCTGATAATGAACTCCAACACGACCCATCCCAGTATCCACCTTTAAATGAATCCGCGCACGTAGACCTAATCTCTGAGCAATTACATCCACATCTTTTAGATGCTCTACATCCCAGCCCGTCATTGATACATTGCTTGCAATCAACTGCTCTATCATAGATACAGGCGTAAATCCAAGCACTAGGATTGGGCATTTTACCCCGGCACTACGTAACTCAAGAGCCTCGTCTGCCCGAGCCACACCACACCAACTAGCACCGGCTCTCAATGCAGTCTCTACAACTGGCAGAGATCCGTGACCATAAGCGTTTGCTTTTACTACAGCCATCACATTCACATCAGAGCTGTCACAAAAGTAACGAACGTTATTCTTAATAGCTGCCAGTTCTATTTCGACCCAATTAGAATATGGCATATGCACTTTCATACACACAGTATACATGAGCCAGCACACTGCCCACAGCTCACCTCCTTGCCTTCTAAATGCAAAACCACGATAATGAAGTCTTACTATTGCTTGGCTTATTGGATAGATATTTCAGGTATATACAGCAATAACATTATTATGTCTATGATTTCTGTCAACATTTACTATTTTCACGCAGACAAGGAATTTCGATGATTAAAAATATAGATAAACCCCCACGCTTCCTAAGTGTGCACAAATAGATAATGGGTTACGAGGCAATAATAGGACTTGAGGCACATGTTGAGCTAAACACAAACTCTAAGATGTTCTGCAGCTGTAGAGTAGTGGATTCAACAAATTCTGAACCAAACTGTCATGTGTGCCCAGTATGCTCTGGAATGCCAGGAGCTCTTCCTTCAATAAACAAACGTGCTGTAGAAATAGGAATACTCGTTTCTTTAGCTCTAAACTGCAATATTGAAACGACTAGTATTTTTGCCCGTAAGAATTATTTCTATCCTGATTTACCTAAAGGATATCAAATTTCACAGTACGAAAAACCCCTGGCTACTAACGGACATATCAACATTGGCGATTCTCAAAACACAACAAAAATCCATATCCGCAGAGTTCATCTAGAGGAGGATACTGGAAAGCTAGTCCACACTAATGATTATGGGAAAACAAAGGGTGTTTCTCTGATAGATTTAAATCGTGCTGGTGTCCCGTTATTGGAAATAGTCAGTGAGCCCGACATACGGTCTCCGCTTGAAGCGGTTAATTACGCCAAAGAATTACATTCTGTGTTGACTTATCTCGACGTAAACAGTGGGGACATGGAAAAAGGTGTTCTGAGATTTGAAGCCAATGTTTCCCTTAGAGTGACTGGCAGCAAACAGCTAAATGCGCGAAGGGAAATAAAAAATCTAAACTCTTTTAAATCACTTCAGCGCAGCATAGAATACGAAATAGAGCAACAAATTGGTGCATATAAAGCAAACGAAACAATTAGACAAGAAACCTTGGGTTGGGACGAATCTAACGGGAAGACTATATTCCAAAGAAGTAAAGAACATAGCCACGATTACCGTTATTTTCCAGAACCGGATTTGCCTCCTATTAATGTTAATGATGAGTGGAAAAAAGAAATCCTCTCAAACATGCCCGAGTTACCTCATACAAAAAGAAGTTATTTTTCTTCTCTGGGGTTGACTGATTACGATGCTCGTGTTCTAGCTGCCCAACGCAGCATAGCTGAGTATTTTGAGCTTGCTGTAAAATTGGGTGCTGAGAAGAATCCACATGTACTGCCTAAGCCGATATCCAACTGGATAACTACTCATTTGTTCAGTATCATTAACGAAGTCGGTAAGTCAATTGACCAAATCAATATTCCTCCGAACCATCTAGTTGAACTGATAGACCTTGTACATTCTGGTAGAACGAATGCCAATAGTGCTAAAATAGTGCTCCGCGAGGTGCGCAAAACAGGTGCTGCTCCGGAGATTGTTATAACTAAGCTTGGACTTGAGCAAACCAACGATCAAGCCACAATAACAAAAGCTGTGCAACAAGTGTTAGATAACAATCCAGATCAACTGACCAAATTGCTTGATGGTAAAGATTCGATAGTTAACTGGTTGTTTGGTCAAGTGATGCAATCTATGGATGGTAAGAGTAACCCCGATATAGTACGCACTACTTTACAGGACGCTATCAAAAGAGCATCCAATAAAAGAGGCGCCCAATGACATTACGGGGAACTACACCTATATGTGACTATGAAGATTCTCAATACCAGACTGAATTTTGGGAACATGGCAATCGCGAGTACGAAGACCGTGTGGAACGAATTGCCTTAAAGTACCTGCTTCCGAAAAGCGGAAGCAGGTGTCTTGAAGTTGGTGCAGGCGCTGGTCGTTTAACAAGAGAGCTTGATGCATTTGATAACATCGTAGTGCTAGATTACTCTATAACTCAATTGCAACAAGCCCAATCACGATTAGGAAGAGAAGCTCGATACACATATGTTGCAGCTGATGCGTACAATCTACCATTTGTATCTGGGGTTTTTGATGCCGCTCTGATGGTACGGGTAATTCACCACCTAACCGAAGCTCAATCGGTATTGTCAAGTATTCACAACACGCTACGGCCTAATGGCACTCTTATACTTGAGTTTGCAAACAAGAGAAACTTGAAAGCGATAATTAGGTATTTTCTTCGTCTGCAAAATTGGAATCCTTTCAATACCGAGACAGTTGAATACAACCAGCTTAATTATAATTTCCATCCTAAAACAATAACGAGATGGCTTAATAATTCCGGATTTGTCGTCGGTCAGAAACGCTCTGTTTCTCACTTTCGATGGCATATCCTAAAACGCATAATACCTACTGATGTTCTGGTCACAGTAGATAGCTTACTTCAATTTACCGGACCACTTTGGCAATTAACTCCGAGTATAATGTTGAGTGCCAACGCAAATGATACCGGACCAACTGCAGAGTCAAATACATTGTTCCAATGTACGATATGTAGTTCCAATAACCTTGAGCATTCTTCCAACTATCTAACATGTCCAAACTGTGGGCGTATATGTGTAATAAAGGACGGTATCTACGACTTCAAGAAACTCCACCAAGGTAAAGGAGCAAACAATAATGAATAATTATGACAAAACATTTCCTGTTAACATCGCAGGAGTAGAACGATCTCTGCCTGTTATAGAAATCAAACCTGGTTTGCGAATAGCCGTATTAAACATACTTGGTGACACTGAGCTGGTGCAGGCTGCCTCAAAAACACTATCTGATATGCTTGACGATCTTGAATACTCTGTACTTGTAACTGCTGAAGCCAAAAGTATACCCCTGGCTCATGCCGTGTCAGTAGCATCGAGGAAACCTTATGTAGTGCTACGCAAAACACACAAGCCATATATGGGAGAAAGTCTGTGCGCAGAGACATTGTCAATCACTACTGGTAAACCGCAAATGTTGTATTTAGATCAAAAAGACCTCAGATTGGTGTCTAAAAACAGTGTAGTATTGTTAGACGATGTAATAAGCACTGGTTCTACACTTAAAAGTATGCGACTATTGATGGCACAGGCACAAGCTAGAGTCGTTGGCGAGGCAGCTATCTTTACCGAGGGAGACAAGAGTCAATGGAAAGATATTTATGCGCTTGGACACTTACCAATTTTTAGTTAATGTTTGTCATCAAACCCCCCTTTCATCTTTCCAGTAACTACAATGCTGTCTAATAGGGCATATTAGACATTCTGGTTTGCGAGCATGACACACTTCTCTTCCTAGTCTAATAACATTAAGGTGCACATCATAATAATGTTGCTCTAAAAACACCTGTTCCAGATGCACATGTGCAGCCTCAACACTCATTTTATCTGGCAACAAACCTAATCGTCCTGACACTCTATACACATGTGTGTCCACGGGAAATGCGTACAAATCTAAGCTAAACAAAAGTACAATAGCCGCTGTTTTGGGTCCGACACCTTTAAATCTCATAAGCCAAGATCGAGCATCTTCTGCAGACATATCACGCAAAAAATCAATTGATAAATCGCCACACTCATTAGTAATCTGGGAAAGGACCTTCTGGATTCGCGGTCCCTTCTGGTTGGCCAATCCAGCAATTCGTATCGCCTCTATTACCTTATCTTGAGGCGCATCACGTACAGATTCCCAGCTAGGAAAAGATTTGATAAGACCATCAAAAGCACGGTCACGATTCACGTCGTTTGTGTTCTGAGAAAGTATGGTGGACACAAGCTCCTCTAAAGGTGATAAAGGGTTCCTCCAAACTGGATGCCCATAATTAGCTAACAAAGTGTTGCGAATCTGTAAAGCTTTATTTCTTGTATCGTCAGTAGCCATACACACATTATATCCTTGTACGCACAAATGACACTGAACCTTGATTTAAGATTGCGTTGCTGTGGCGTGACAGATCAAATGTTTACATACATGACGTATTTACATACATTATATATACTACTAGTTGATATTATTAGTAAGTAGGGAGAACACTATGCTCGACATTCAACTAATTCGCCAAGATACTGAACATGTGCGAGCTGCACTTGCTATGCGCGGAATTGAGTTCAATCTTGATGAAATACTAAATATTGACAAACAGCGTCGTGCACTTCTCCAAGAGACAGAGAGCCTCAAGGCTAATCGTAACGCTGTATCTAAAGACATTGGCCGTATGGACAACAATAAAGACCGTTCAAGATTGGTGGCTGAGATGCGCAAAGTTGGTGACCAGATATCTCAATTGGATCAACAAGTACGTGATATTGAGTCGCAACTTTATGATCTTATGTTGGAAATACCCAATATTCCAGACTCTGACACACCCGAAGGAGCAACCGATAATGACAATGTAACTATTAGAGAAGTTGGCAAAGAGCGTGATTTTGATTTCGTCCCCAAACCACACTGGGACCTTGGAGTAGACCTTGGAATCATAGATTTTGAAAGAGGAGTAAAGCTTAGTGGATCTAGATTTTATGTCCTCAACAAAGCTGGTGCTAGATTACAGAGAGCACTTATAAGCTTTATGCTCGATTTACACACACGCCAGGGATACTCTGAGTGTTACTTACCTTTCATGGTTAAACAAATCAATTTTACAACTGCTGGCCAGCTGCCTAAATTTGCCGATAACATATACCACGACGTAGAAGATGATGCCTGGTTCGTTACCACAGCAGAGGTGCCACTGACAAATTTACATAGAGATGAAATACTAGATGCAGACACCTTACCCTTGTACTACACAGCATACACTCCATGCTTCCGACGTGAGAAGGTCACAGCAGGCAAAGAAGTGCGTGGAATAAAAAGAGGTCACCAGTTTGATAAAGTGGAAATGTATGCACTTACCCACCCTGATGAATCATATACCACTCTAGAAAAAATGCTTGCTGATGCAGAGGAAACTTGCAATAAGCTTGAGCTCCGTTATAGAGTCCGCAGGTTATGTACTGGGGATTTAGGATTCGGATCACGCATTACCTATGACATAGAAGTCTGGGCACCAGGATGTAATGAATGGCTGGAAGTCTCTTCGATATCCAATTGTGGTGACTTTCAGTCTCGCAGGGCTAACACTCGCTTTAGACCAGCAAAAGGCGCGAAAACCAAATACTTGCATACTCTCAACGGATCTGGGCTTGGTCTTCCTCGCACTCTTATAGCAATATTAGAAAACAATCAACAACCCGATGGGACAATAACAATTCCTGAAGTGCTGCGTCCATGGATGTCTGGTGAAGAAAATATAGGATAGTTCAGCAGTAGCCAAGAAACAGCACAGGTTACTAGCCCTTGGGGGGTGGAAACGGAAGCTCAGACACAGACACACCCACCCATTTATCTCCCTCATCAATCAACATCACAGGTATATCATCTCGAATAGGATATTTGCGTCCACAACCATCTTCTGTACACACAAGCCAACTGGTTTGATTCAACTCTAAATTACCCTCAGCATGCTGTACACATGCAGGACACCTTAGTATTTCCAACAAATCGTCACTGACCATTAAAACACCTCCGAAGCCAATATATACGCGAGTATACCATGAGACCCACATGAAATAAGTATTAGAGCACAAACTAGAAATTGACAAACTAAAACAACATTTATATAATATGAATAATCTGATTAGTCTTATAAATACAAACGGTCCCGCTTAGGGTTGTTATGATGTCAAGTGAAATTATATGATTGAATCAAAGATAGATTCTGATTTTCTAAGGTACTTGATCTCAAGTGGCTTCCAGCCAGGAGACAGAGTACCTCCACTAAACACCCTCACCGAAAAGCTAGGCTTGAGCATAAGCAAACTGCGTGAACAACTAGAAGTAGCACGCACGCTGGGACTTGTTGAGGTTAAACCACGTTCTGGTATACACTGCGCAGATTATGCCTTCTTCCCAGCCATAAAACAAACATTGTTGTTTGCCTTAGCTCTAGACAGTAGTTTGTTCAGTAAATTTAGTGAATTACGCCACTACATTGAAGTGAGTTTTTTTGCAGAAGCTGTAGCAGAATTGACTGAAGTCGACAAGTCCCATTTGCAATCTTTGATTGTAGACGCGCAAAAAAAACTAGAAGGCTCACCCATCCGTATCCCTCACCAGGAACATCGAGATTTACACTTGGAAATATTTCGACGACTCGACAATCCCTTTGTACAGGGACTACTTGAAGCGTATTGGGAAGCTTATGAGGCAGTAGAGCTCAACGTATATACGGATATCAACTATCTTCATAGGCTGTGGAAGTACCATGCTCTTATCATTGATGGGATTATCAATGATGATATCGAATCTTCTCTTAAAGCTCTAGTTGAACACACTGAACTCCTAAATATCAGAGACACTTAATATCACTAATAGTATTATGAACCTTGATACAAACACTTGTTTTGTACTAACCAACAGGAGAGCACATCTTGGTTAATAACCTAAAAGTAAATGATATTAATGATATTGATGTTGATCAGAACATCAATATCATTAATGATTTTTCTATACAAGTAGCTACACCTAACGGCTCGGGCAGCCAGACTTCCAATTTAGTCCTATTAAGATCATTATTCAAGATGGGTATACCTAGTAGTGGGAAAAATCTGTTTCCTTCTAACATACAGGGAATGCCTACTTGGTATACGATACGTTGCAGCCAAGAAGGGTATGTAGCACGCCGAGACAGCATCCAAATCATGGTGCTAATGAATCCTGAAACCGCCCTACAAGACATAAACAACATTCAATCTGGTGGTGTTTGCTTATATCCTAAAAGCGCCAAATACAATTTTGATCGTGAAGACATCACATATTACCCAATGCCAGTAAAACGTCTAGCGAAAGAATCAGGGGTTTCATCTGCTCTACGTCCATATGTGTCCAACATGGTATATGTTGGAGTGCTGGCTTCTGTATTAAGTATTGACCTGTTGGAAATTGAAAGTGCTCTTAGTTGGCACTTTAAAGGTCGCCAAAAGCTGGTTGATACAAACATGCCTGTAATCCAAGCGGCCTTTGATTGGTCACGGGAAAACCTCACCAAGACCGACCGGTTCCAAGTTGAACGCACCAATTCAACAGATGGAACTATCATGGTAGATGGAAATTTCGCTGCAGCACTCGGTGCAATTTACGGAGGGGTAACAGTAATGGCGTGGTACCCTATCACACCTTCCACAAGCTTAGCAGACTCTCTAACCGAATATGCTAGGCTACTTCGTCACGATGCCGAAGGTCATGCTACTTATTCAATAATTCAAGCTGAAGACGAGCTTGCGGCAGCTGGCATGATAATGGGTGCAGGATGGGCAGGCGCACGTGCTATGACAGCAACCTCCGGGCCAGGCATTAGCTTAATGTCCGAGTTTGCAGGATTCGGATACTATGCAGAGATACCAGCTGTTATATGGGATGTCCAACGTGTTGGACCAAGTACCGGTTTGCCTACACGTGTATCACAAGGTGATCTAACAGCATGCTACTGGTCAAGCCACGGTGACACAGAACACATATGCTTGCTTCCAGGAAATGTAGCTGAGTGTTTTGAGTTTGGCTGGCGTGCCTTTGATATTGCAGAACAGTATCAAACCCCAGTATTCGTACTAAGCGATCTAGACCTCGGAATGAACAATTGGATGACTAAGCCATTTAACTATCCAGATAAACCTATGAATCGAGGTAAAGTGCTCACTGCTGATCAAGTCAATGAAAATGGGTTTAAGCGCTATTTTGACCTAGATGGCGACGGTATACCATATCGAACTCTGCCTGGTACTGTTGCAAATGGAGCATCATACTTCACTCGTGGTAGCGGTCATGATGAATCAGCAAAATATAGCGAGGATCCACTAGACTATGCAACCAATATGTCGCGATTACGACGTAAAATAGATTCGTCAAGAGAGACTATACCAGCACCTATAGTCGAGCATAACAAAACTGCAAGCATAGGTTTTGTGGGATTTGGCTCTACTGATCCAGCCATCATTGAAGCTCGCGACCGTCTAGCTGTTATTGGAGTAGCATCAAGCTATTTGCGTATACGTGCTTTGCCTGCTAGTTTGACAGTCTCAGACTTTATCGCATCTCATGAGAGAGTGTACGTGGTCGAAATGAACATTGAAGGACAATTGCACAAGTTGATTCAAATCCAGTCTCCGGAGTTGGCTACTAAAGTGTTGTCGCTAGCTCACTGTGATGGATTACCGCTTACAGCAAGCTACATTGTCAGCGAGATACTTGAACAAGAGAGAGGGCCCAATGGGAAAATCAAGGATTAATACGAACCTGATAGGTCTTGAAAAGCAAGATTACAAAGGCAGTCCAACGACATTGTGTGCTGGTTGCGGACACAACTCAATATCTTCTCAAATAATAACTGCTGCTTTTGAACTTGGCCTACAACCAGAGCAAGTAATAAAGATTAGCGGTATTGGTTGCTCTAGCAAAAGCCCAGCATACTTTATGAACAGGTCGTTTGCTTTTAATTCAGTTCATGGTCGTATGCCATCTGTGGCCAGTGGTGCCATGTTGGCTAATAGAAATTTAGTCACCATTGGTATTAGCGGGGATGGTGATACTGGTAGTATTGGCCTTGGTCAATTTAAACATGCCATGAGAAGAAACACTCCAATGATATATATTGTTGAAAACAACGGAGTATATGGATTAACAAAAGGACAATTCTCAGTCACAGCAGATGAAGGACAAAACCTCAAATATTATGGCAAAAACGACTTGCCTCCTCTAGACCTTTGTTTGGAAGCTATAGTAGCAGACTGCGGATTCGTAGCACGTTCATTTGCAGGAGACCCAAAACAGGTACGTCCCCTGCTAAAGGCTGCAATCAGTTATGATGGCGCTGCACTACTAGACATCATCAGTCCTTGCGTAGCATTCAACAACACTAGTGATTCTACGAAAGGCTATGACTGGGTAAAAGAGCATGATGATCCGTTACATGACATTACCTACATACCAATTCAAGAAGAAGTCACAACACAATATGATCCTGGCGACACCAGCACGGTTACCCTGCATGACGGATCGCAAATCTTACTTCGTAAACTCGATGAATCATATGATCCTACGGATAAATTAGGTGCCATACAAGCACTACAAAGTGCCAATAACGAAGAAAGTCTATTAACTGGACTGATTTATTATGATCCAAATCGACCCAATCTGATCCAATCTGAGAATCTAGTGGAATCACCATTGGTCCAACTGACCACAGATGCTTTGCGCCCTAATGAAGAATCCCTAAGCCAGATTATGTCCAACCTATAAAAATGATAGCTCGCATCAGTACCAAATAATGATCACAACACCAGATACAGAACTGCATGAAGCTTATCAGCATGCACAAACTGGCTGTGTTATGGTTAAACGAGACGCTTTAGGCTATATATGGACACACGGTCGCGATCGTCTTGATCTCATGCACCGACTCTCCACAAATGACTTGCTAGACATGTCTGTACATGAAGTCAAGTCTACTGTACTCACAAATCCTATAGGTCGGACCGTAGACTATCTCATTATATTGAATCTTGACAATAAATCACTAATAATAACAAGCCCGGGGAAATCGGACGTGGTGTCTAAGTGGATTATGAAATACATTTTTTTTCAGGACGATGTAACCCTACAGGTTTCAGACGAACATCTAGTTCAAACTGGGTTGTACGGACCTAAATCTCATGAGGTAGTAAACAAAATAGCTCCTGGCTTTTCCACACTGTCGCACAATCAAGCAGTTACCATAAGTGATAGTACGTGGATTATACGAGTTCCTCCCCCAGGTGGAATAGGATATGAAATCGTATCTGACCCTACTACAACACAAGATTTGCTTGAAATGGCAAAAACTGCAGGTGCAGTAAATTCTCCCTCCTCTTTATATGAATTACTAAGAATAGAGGCCGGATTACCTGGAGCAGGTCACGAAATTGATGCGTCTAATATTCCGTTAGAAATAGGGCTGCGCGATGCAATAAGTTTTACAAAAGGTTGTTACACAGGACAGGAAATAATTGCCCGGCTGGACTCCCGTAGAAAGCTCGCTAAAACATTAGTTGGTTTACTTTCTTCTGATAAGATACCAATCGATGCAACACTCAAAGCACCTGACGGAAGCTCTGGTGTTGTCACCAGCAGCACATACTCCCCTAATTTGGGGTGGATAGGCTTGGGACTTGTTAAGCCAACTGTATGTGGTCCAGGAACCACTCTGTCTGTGACAAAAGATGGGTTTTTAGGTAGTGCATCCGTATCAGCATTGCCATTCAAATCGCATTTGCCTGTATAGATTAGGTCGGATTACCAACACAATACTAACCTCATACAGTCACACAAGGATATATAGTTTCACAAACTCATTGACTACATGATTCTGATATATACTGTGTATAATGTAATATGCTCTAGGGCATATTTGTACTGTAACTATTACTGATTGATATTTGTAACACTTACATCGGAGGTAACTGTTGAACGCCGACAACGTTCAGAATCTTTCAGAAACCATAATGAGCTTCGTTGGATTACTAGCTGCTGGGCTCCTCACAGCTGCATTGCCCTTTGCTGTAGCCACAATAGCGTCCTGGCTGCGTGCTAGATCAAAAGAGCTATCGCAGCGTATGAACACACAACAGTTACAGATGGTTCAAACGGTTACTGAGCTAGTTGTACGAGCTGCTGAGCAAAATGGTAACAACGGAACCTTGATTAGTAGTGCCGAAAAAAAGAAGTTTGCTATGAACCTAGCACGATCATATTTCAGAAGACTAGGCATTGACCTAGATGCTACATCAATAGCAGGTTTGATTGAGTCCGAGGTGTTACGACAATTTCACAACTCTAGTGGAAACGCAGAATCAGCTAAAGCACGCTCTGATTTACTGTCGCGAGCAGTCCAGTCA